>CAZENC010000027.1:0-17071 GCA_964513115.1 uncultured Desulfobacteraceae bacterium
GTGATGAAGAGATTATTGAGATTTCCAGGGTAGCCAAATCATCAGAGAAGAGGCTGGAGTGTGCGCAGGATATGGAATGGGCTGTTGATCAGGATTTGTCTTTTCCGGAGAGCATTTTTTGGCTTCAAACGCGTCCGGCAAAGGTGGCGGCAAAGAAGATAGATTCGCCGGCCAACCATATCGCCGATTTGATCGCTAAAAAGTTGGGAGGTTTTTAGACTTAATATAAGAAGTGCCTTTAACCACAAAACTTAATTAAAGGGGCTCCCATCCATGAATTACGAGAGATGGGCATTGGGATAAAAACTTACACTTTATAGAGGATCAAAAGGAGGCAAAGATGGCAGAAGAAAAAGAGGGAATGGTGAGATTGTGGGATGCAGTGCCCGGGTTAGATTTTAATGAAGAAGTTGACCTCGGTGATTTGGATTCATGGTTTTTCGATGGGACTCACAGTGTGCCGTTGTTAACGCCGATGTACAGTTGGTTCTGGATGAAGTACTGTGGCTATGGGTCTCAATACTCTGCTGAAGCCTTGAGTTTGCCAAGGTATAAAGGATTCACACTCAGAAACAGGGAAGGTGCGACCTATATAGCCATGCGTATTGCCAAGGATGAGGCCGAGATTGAGGAGCGCACGAAAAAGTTCCGGCAGGCCTTAATCCCCTGGATTGAGGATTTTGACGGCATATGGGGGGGGTATAGGGAAGAGTTATTGAGCATGTACGAGAAACTGAAAGCTGTTGATCTGGAAAAGGCGACAGGTGTTGAGCTCATGCATCACCTTTGGGACATAATCAGTACCAGCCGCAGGATGTGGGAAATACACTTTCTTGGAATGAACGTCTCATACGCGGCCTTTATGTTGCTTGAGGACTTAGTGAAACCCTATGGGCTTACTGTTGAGAGTCCTGAATTCCAAAACATGTTCAGGGGTTATGACAACAAAGTGTTTCAGGTGGATAGAAAGCTCTGGGAATTGGGCAAAGATGCCGTTGGAAAGGGGCTTGACGATGTTATCCTGAACAGTGAAATTGGGGAGGTGATAGGAAAGCTTGAGGGGAGTGAAGCCGGACAGGAATGGCTCAAAAATCTTCACGATTTTTTGGAGGTGGATGGTTGGAGAATGATTCGCATGATGGATTTTGACGAACCCTATTGGCTTGAGGATCCCTCCACGGTGATTTCACCTATAAGGGCCTTTATAAAGAAAGGCGGGGATTATGACCTGGATAAGATGAGAGGGGAATTGGCCGCAGGCAGAGAAAAGGCCATAAAAGACCTGCTTCAAAAGGTGCCGGACGATGAAAAGGCCTGGTTTGAGGCCCTCATAAACTTGGGCGGGAAGTCAAGCTCATATAGCGAGGAGCATGATCTTTATTGTGAGTTGTACTGCCATGCTGTACAGCGCCGCGGCTTTCTCGGCATGGGAAAACGGTTCGCCGAAGCCGGGGCCCTTGATAAGCCTGATGATATCTTTTTTCTCAACCCCGATGAGGTGGAGATGGCATTGATGGGTCCCGAGTATCACAAACTGCAGTACATTGCCAATCGGCGGCGTGAACGGTGGGAAAAGATAAGATTTTCGGAGGTTCCTCCCGTATTTACGAACAGGGCAAGCCTGGAGGAGGCAGTAGGGATGGATCTCATGCCTTCTGCAGATGCCATTATTATCAAGATTGTTGTGGGAGAACTGCCAAGGGTCAGGGAGGAGTTAAAGGCTGACATTTATGGTGTATGCGGAGCCCCCGGTGTTGCCGAAGGGCCGGCGCGAGTCATCATGTCCTACAACCAGTTGGATGAAGTCCAGAAGGGTGACATTCTGGTCTGTCCCGGCACAAATCCTGCCTGGACACCCGTTTTTGGTCTGGTCAAGGCTGTTGTTTCCGACAGGGGAGGAACGCTCAGTCATACGGCCATCGTGGGTCGTGAGTATGGGTTACCCACACTGGTTAATACCTTTACCGGCACAGCTACAATCAAAACAGGGCAGAAGATAAGAGTTGATGCGACAGAGGGGGCCCTTTACATTTTGGATAAATAATAGGGCTTTGACTCCCTTTTGATATGAAATGATTATGGAAGAGAGATATGAGGGCTCTACTGTGATAACTGAAATATGATATTACTCCGCCTCTGTTTTCTATGCGTTAGCTTTATTGCTAAAGCTCTTTCCAAATCAATATTCTTGGGAGCCCAGTGGTGGATATGGTTATGCAACCGTTTCGCATCAAGTATACCGAGCGCGAGATCGACGACCTACATATGCGTTTAGAAGCCACCCGATGGCCGACCATACCATTTGATACCGGTTGGAGCAGCGGTACGAATGATCGGGTACTGCGTGATCTGGTGCAATACTGGCTACATGAATACGATTGGTTTGAGATTCAGGAGCAGTTGAACCGGCTGACGCATATTCGAGGGCCGATAGGGGAGGAGGAGCTTCATTGCGTTCTTTACAAGGGTTCGGGGGGCGAGCGGCGCCCCCCGCTCTTGCTTTTGCACGGGTGGGGAAGCTCATTTGCGGAATTTCTCGACGCCGCGGAGCTTCTCGCACTCGGGATCGACGGGAAGCCGGGATTTGACCTCGTGGTCCCCTCGCTGCCCGGCTTCGGGTTCTCTGAAGCACCTAGAGCGCCCGGGATGCATGCCGGACAAATTGCCCGGAGAATGCATGGGCTGATGCGAGAGCTCGGCTTTGAGCGCTACGGGGTTCAAGGTGGTGACTGGGGTGCTATCATCGGCACTGTACTCGCACGCCAACAGCCGGAAGCAGTAATCGGATTACATGTCAACTTCGTCCACCCCGCACCGCCCCCACCGGCGGGAGAGACAGCCTCCGAGGAGGAATTGGCCTACCGTTCCTTTCAGAATAAGTTTCAGGCAGAGGAGACCGGGTACAGCCAGATACAGAAGACACGACCGCAGACACTTGCTTATGCCCAGCAGGATTCTCCGGTCGGGCTGTTGGCGTGGATCCTTGAGAAGTTCTGGGCTTGGAGCGACCATGGTGACGACCTGTGGGAGGCTTTCAATAAGGACCGGTTGCTGACCAACGTGATGCTCTATTGGCTACCTGGATGCGTGCTCTCCGCTGCGCGAATCTACTATGAAACATTCTTCCACATGTCTAAAAATCTCAGAACCGGCCGCGTTGATGTGCCTACGGGATATGCCAAATTTCCATCTGAGCCGTGGTCCCCGCCTCGCGAGATGGTAAAGCGGGGTTACAACCTTGTGCATTACAGCGAACCGCCTAAGGGTGGGCATTTTGCCGCGATGGAGCAACCCGAGCTATGGGCCAGGGACGTGGAGTCCTTTTTCTCTAAAGTGTGGAGCACCACGCGCAAGCCCGCGGCTTTCCGCGTAGGCGGGTAAAAAATCGGGTCCAGAGACCCGGCATTAATATCCTTCCACAGGACGGCCTGGAAAAGAACTTAACAAGAGTTAGCTAATCTTGGCAACCTTACAGTGATCCCATGAGCTTGAAAGATAAATATGCGATTGTGGGAATAGGTTACACCCCGCAGGGGAAAGTTCCGCGCAGAACGGCATTGAGCTTTTATGCGGAGGCATACGCAAATGCGATTAAAGATGCAGGTCTGAAGAGAGAAGACATCGATGGTCTGATGTGTTACCGCTACTTCCAACCAATGCAGAACGAAGAAGAGGTGACACCCTATCTTGTTGCCCAACATTTGGGTTTATCTCCCACAGTATTGAGCCAGGAGGCCAACTGTGCTCGCTCGCATATTCACCACGCCAAAGTTCAAATCTGTTGAGGAGCCTTAATCAGTGAAAGGGGTACTCATTCTCCAATTCTATTTGACAAAAGTTTCCTGATTTAAAACAAATATGTAGAAAAATTATAGGAACCCTATAGAAACCTATTAGTTAGGCATAATCTATAAAAAGGCGTAGTCATTCTCCAATTTTTACTTGACAAAAGTTTCCTGATATAAAACAAATATGTAGAATAATTATAGGAACCCTATAGTTTCCTTTAAGGTACCCGCATTGTTTGGGCTACTTTTAAATTGAGTCTATCATCTGTAAGGTAATTTCTTTTTTGGGGTCCTTTTCCGGTTTGTCTCAGATGCCGTCAGTCAGAAGAGCCCCGGTCTGATACAAGAGACAACCATACTGAATGCCCAACCCACAATTAGTTGTGCACCCACATCTGAAAAGTTTATAAATAGTATTCATGATGCAAAAGGTTATCAGGAAGAAACGACTAAATAATAAAAAAGCGTACATGGCCTGCTAATAATAGTATGGCCTGGAAGGAGGTTTCTGGGTGACCATACAGTGGATATTAGAATTTGAAAAGATTGACCAGGAGTGTGTAAATGTCACGGGAACAAAGTGTGCTAATCTTGGGGAGTTGATGAGAATTGGTATGCCGGTTCCACCCGGTTTTGTAGTAACCGCTCAGGCCTTTGATTTTTTTCTGAGGGAGACAGGTGCCGATGAAGAAATGGATAAAATATTGAAGACATTTAAAGAGGTTCCAAAAAGTATAGAAGAATATGAGACAATCAGTAGGACGTTATCTCAAATAATCACATCCAATGATATTCCAAAGGAACTTAAAGAAGCTGTATCTCAGGCGTATAAAGGTTTGAGCGCTGAGTGTAAAATGAAGGTGGTTCCCGTTGCTGTCAGATCGAGCGGGTGTGCTGAGGATTTACCCACAGCGGCCTTTGCCGGACAATATGAATCCTACCTTAATGTTATTGGAGATCATGACCTTTTAAATAGGGTGAGGGATTGCTGGGCCAGCCTATTTACTTCCCGCGCCATTTCCTATCGAATGAGGAACAATCTGCCCATCATGGATAAACTCATGGGTGTTATAGTACAGAAAGTGGTTAATTCCCGATCTGCTGGTGTCGCTTTTACGGCGCTTCCATCAACCGGAAACACCACCTGGGTTATGATCGAAGGAAATTGGGGTACGGCTGAGAGCGTGGTCCAGGGATTCGTGACACCGGATAGATACTATATTACTAAGGAAACACTGGAGATAGAGGAAAAGAATATCTCGCAGAAGCTGAGGCAGCATGTAATAACTGAGACAGGTACAAGTGAGGAGCCCGTTCCTGAAAATAAGCAGTCCGAACCCTGTTTCTCAGATGAAGAGGCCAAAAAGATAGCAGATATGGCGAAACGAGTAGAATCCCATTATGGAACGCCTCAAGATATTGAATGGGCAATAGAAGCGGATTTGTCGTACCCCGATAATATTTTTTTGGTGCAAACTCGGCCGATAACAACCCTGAAAAAGAAAAGTGCCGTTGATCAGGTGGCTGATCTGATGTTAACTCGATTCGTAAAAAGGTGAAGAAAAAGTGCTTTTTACAGGCACGGACAATCAACTCTGAACCATGCGTGGACGAGATTGGTTCAACTAAATGATAAGGAGGGACGAAAATGTTGCATCCGGCTTATGATCTTACGTTTTACGAATACGATGATGAAAGGGATACCAATATCTACGATGTCCTTTTATGCGATCTTGTTCACGGAAAACCTCCACTGAAACCCCTTTATTTTGGCACTGGCTGGTACTGGTATGTATACTCAATCTCGAATGCCGCTGAGACCCTTCATCTACCCACTACGAAGGGTTGGGGTTATAGAGTTCTCGACGGCTACCCGTACCTCACAGCCATGAGGACTACGGAAGAAGAAGCCAAGGCACGTGAACCTATCTTTAAGGAAAAAATCAAACCCTTTATTGAGGATTTTGATGGGGTCTGGGATCCCCTCAAAACCGAATTGATGGAGATCTATAAAGAGGCCAAGGAATCGCGCGGTCTTAAGGAGTGGGATGATATCAAAAAGCTCAGTAACATAGAGCTGCTCAAGTTTTTCCTGGATTATGCCTTTGTCATAAATCGCAAGGAAGCAGAGACCCACATGCTCATGTTGGTGGCTACGAATTATATTAATGGTCTTTTCCAGGAGATGTGGCGTGACTTATTCGGGAAGGAGGCCCCCATAGATCCGGATTTCAGCAGATTAATGGCTGGATTTGAGGCCCAGGATACAATGGTCGTCCGGGAAATGTGGAAACTTGCTAGGAAGGCCTTTGATATGGGTTTGGAAGACGCGTTCAAGCCCGAGGATAATGAACAGGTATTGAAGGAACTTGAGAAAACCGATGAAGGCAAGAAATGGTTGAAGGAATACAAAGAATTTCTTATGGAGCACGGATGGCGATGTGAAAGAATGCATTCCTATGATACCCCTGCTTGGGTCGAAAGGCCCAGCCTGGCCATCGGGAGGGTCAAGGTACTCATGACCCAGGAGTCTTTTGTTTTGGAAGCCGACCGAGAGCGTCTTATTAAGGAGCGGAAGGAGGGGGAAAAGGAGGTAATGGCCAAGTTACCCGTGGAGCAGAGAGAATGGTTCGGCACCTTGATGAAGTCGGCACAAAAATCGGGTTACTGGAGCGAAGACCATACCTATTTTTGCGATTTTTATGTGGGTGCGATGGGCCATTGGATTGCTACTGAAATTGGAAGGCGTTTTGCTGAAGCCGGGTGCATAGATGCACCTGAGGACGTCCATTTCCTGCATGCTCATGAGATCAGAAAGGCGGCCGTGTCCCTGGGAGACGTCAACCTGCGTCCCTATGTGGAACGGAGAAAAGAGGTCTGGGAAAAGGCGTATAAAACAAATCCACCACCGTTTCTCGGAAATATAGAGAAGGCCCAGGAGGTTTTGAGAAGCGATCCTACTCTCTCTGTGTCTACCCAGATGCCCATAGTGAGAGAAGAGTTAAAGGCAGACCTTTATGGGGCTGCCGCGGCTCCCGGTGTCGTAGAAGGAGTGGCCAAGGTTATCATGGAAGCGGATCGGCTGTCCGAGCTTAAGGAGGGAGACATCCTGGTTGCCCCGGGTACCTCTGCAGCATGGACGGTGGCCTTTAGTATTATTAAGGGACTTATAACCGACGGTGGAGGCGCGTTATCCCATCCCGTCATCATGGGACGGGAATACGGCATTCCATGTGTGGCTGGCTGCTTAGAAGGGACCCAGAAGATCAAGACTGGTCAGAGAGTAAAAATCGACGGCAATTTAGGGGTCGTTTATATTCTGGATTAGTGAAACTTCTCGCCCTAAAGGGTGGAAGGCAATTCATACTCTCTTTGAATAACGGGTCATACCGGTATTTTTCGTAAATAAGCCACCCCGGTTTACCGGGGTGGCTTGTACCAAAAACTTTATAGCTCCTGTGCGTAAAACATCGGTAATAGGGTTATCAACAAATGACCCTGGCTTTTTAAATTCAATTGCGTTATCTTTGGGCGTGGTCTGTGTATCTTTTTTTTAAATGTTTTCAAGGATTTTAAATATATCCCAGAAGGATACACCGTCCAACCTCTCATGCACAAAACTCGGTTATATCATCAACATGATGATCCTGGTCTTATCAAGGCATCTCAATAAAATATTTAAATAAATCAGAAAACTGCGCAAGGCATCCTGCAAAAATTTTGGCGAGGAAAGTGTATTTAATTGTTGACATATAGGAAACTCTAAATTATTTTCAAAATGATGAAAGAATGTCCGGGAACAATTTTGTTTTCAGTTGAGGATTGCAAATTTAGCTCATCAGGCGAGTACAAAATCAAAATACTTGGCATTTGCTTCAGCGGTAAGAGCTGGAACATCTTCAAAATAGTGACATTTTCAAAAAAATAAGAGACCTGACAGAAAGGGAAGATTGTCTTTTCTTTGAAGGTTTTTTAGCGACTCGCCTGAATGACAGGTTCTGGTATTATTGTGAAGTAGGCCTGGAATACGTATCAAAAACACTCCGAATATGTGAGGAATCTTAATGATTTCACAATTTTCAGGGACTATAAGATCCTGTGAAGATTAAAAAAAGAATTTGTTTATAGGCTTATTTAGTTGGTTCAAGGTTAGTTTTGTAAGGAGGTCATTTATGGTAGGTATCACATCCTTTGAAGTGTATATTCCTGCTTACCGGCTAAGCAGGGATGAAATCTCCCGGGCATGGGGAACAGGAAATATGGGAGGAGAAAAGGCAGTCGCCAGGCACGATGAAGATAGCATAACAATGGCGGTGGCTGCAACTCTTGGCTGTATTAAGAGATGGGGAAAACAAGGAGATGGCTTGTTCTTTGCCAGCACCACTTCGCCATACAAGGAAAAGCAGGCGGCTGCTATAATAGCCGCTGCGGCTGATTTGCCCAGAGAAACTCGTACCGCTGATTTCACCGATTCCTTGAGGGGTGCAACGATCGCCATGAATTCAGCTGTAGATGCCGTCAGGAGTGGTTCTGCGGAGAATGTCATTATTGCGGCCTCGGACTGCAGGATGGGTGCTGGGAAGAGTGAATTTGAGCAAATATTGGGCGATGGGGCAGCCGCAGTTACTATTGGCAAATCAGGAGTAATCGCCAGCGTTGAAGGAAATCACTCTGTCTTCAGCGAATTCATCGATATATGGAGACGTGAAGGGAGTGCTTTCACTCAATCGTGGGAAAGTCGTTTCATTACCAGTGAAGGCTACACTAAAACCATGCAGCAAGTAATTTCAGGCGCCATGAAAAAATACAATCTTACTCCAAAGGATTTCTCAAGGATCATCTACAATGGACCTGACAAGAGAAGCCATGCAAGTTTGGCAAAACGTCTCGGGTTTGATGTTGAAACCCAAATTCAAGACCCGATGTACCATTCAATCGGTAATACAGGGACGGCTGCTGTATTGGTGATGCTTGCCTTTGCGCTTGATGAAGCAAATCCTGGAGATCTTATTCTGGTTGCTAATTACGGAGACGGGGCCGATGCCTTTGTGCTTAAGGTCACAGAGAATATCAAGCCGGTACAGGAAAAGCGCCGAATGAGGGAGAGTCTGGAAAAGAAGATTTACATCGACTATGGAACATACCTGAGTTGGCGGGATCTGGTCCCTACCGAGGAGCCCCGTCATCCGGAACTGGAGAGTCCTTCCATAACATGTTTATGGCGAGAGAGAAGAAGCACCCTGGCCTTTTACGGAAATAAATGTGAGTCGTGTGGTACGGTTCAGTATCCTCCTCAAAGAGTCTGTACGAAATGCCAGGCCAAGGACCATGTTGAGGAATATAAGCTCTCCGATAAAAGGGGACACATATTTACGTATGCTATCGACCAGTTAAGCTGGAGCAAACAAATCCCTGTGCTGGTAGGCGTGGTAGATTTTGAGGGCGGAGGGAGGGTCATGTGCGAGATATGTGACTGCAATCCTGATGAAATGAGGATAGGAATGCCGGTAGAGATGTGCTTCCGAAAGTTGGATCAGGATGCTGATATCCAAAATTATTTCTGGAAAGGCAGGCCGGTAATCTAAGTTTGGTAACATTATCAGGGAGGAAGTATGGGCAAAATCAGAGATAAGGCTGCCATTATTGGGATGGGTTGTACGAATTTCGGGGAGCTTTGGGACAAGAGCGTCGATGACCTTATAGTGGATGCAACCTATGAGGCATGCGAGGATGCCGGAGTGGACCTCAAGGACATAGAGGCCGCCTGGCTGGGCACTGTTTTCTCAGGGCACACCGCTATTAGCTTGGCATCCCCGTTATCATGGCAATACAAGCCTGTTACAAGGGTAGAGAATATGTGCGCAACAGGAACTGAGGCATTGAGGGCCGCTGTTTACGCCGTTGCAGCAGGGGTATATGACATCGCATTGGCGGTAGGCGTCGAGAAATTGAAGGACACGGGATGGATTGGGGTCCAACCTACAAATGTGGTAGGACGTTCAACAATGGGCACTGCAGGCACGGACCTGGGGCTCTCACCGCCGGCGATGTTTTCTCTCATGGCTCAAAGGTATTTTCATGATTTTAAGATAGATCCTGAAGAGGGCAGAAGGTTGCTGGCGGAAATTACGGTGAAGAATCACCATAACGGCAGCCTGAACCCGAAGGCGCATTTTCAGAGGGAACTAACAGTCGAGCAAGTCCTGAAAGCCCCGATCGTTGCCTGGCCCTTAGGAATCCTCGATTGTTGCGGTGTCAGCGATGGCGCTGCAGCAGCTATCGTCACAAGGGCTGATATGGCGAAGAACTTCAGAGACGATCCCATTTATGTAAAAGCCCTGGCCACAAATGTCGGTCCGCGGCGTAATCCCACGGTTCAGGATTATGACTTTACCCATATAGAGGAGAATGTCCGTGCTGCTCAAATGGCGTATGATGAGGCCGGAATAAGGGACTCTTTTAAGGAATTGAGTATGGCTGAGGTGCATGACTGCTTCACAATCCATGAAATGATCCTTTATGAAGACCTGGGCTGGAGCAAGAAAGGCAAGGCAAAAGACGATATAGAAGCGGGAACATTCACGCTTAAGGGTGAATTACCGGTAAATACCGATGGCGGCTTAAAATGTTTTGGTCACCCTCTTGGAGCCAGCGGCTTGAGGATGCAATATGAGGTCTATAAGCAACTGCAGGAAAAGGCTGGCGATCGTCAGGTGAAAAATCCGCGTTTAGGGTTGACTCATAATTTCGGTGGTGGTGTTTGGGGGGGAATCGCTTGTATAGCCATTACCGGAAATGAGCTTGACAGGAGGTAGGAGACGAATGGTTAAGGAATTTGATCATGTGGGTGTGGTTGTCAAAGACACAAAGGAAACAGCAGGGCTGCTTTCCTCTCTATTCGGTTTCAGGGTTACCGAGACCCAGGAATTTCCGGAACAGGGATTTAAATCGACTCTCGTATCAAAGGAAAAGGTAACGATTGAGCTCATTGAGCCTGTTGGCACGCAGGGGATTATTCAGAAGTTTATTGAGAAAAGTGGCTACGGACTGCATCATATATCCCTTCGCGTCGATGACATCGAGCAAGAAATTGATATGCTGGAGTCCAAGGGCGTGAAAGCCCTGAATCGAAAACCTGCAAAAATAACAGACACATCGGAGATAGCCTTCCTCCATCCGAGTTCCACTGCAGGGATTTTGATTGAGTTGATGCACAGAACATCCGCTTAACCTTATCCGGGCATATTTGTGGAATCCAATTTCGGAAGTCTCGTTTCCCCAACGCCATACAAGAACAGGAAGGCGAAACAAATAGCAAAAGAAAAACACCTCAACATTTGGAAGGTAAATTCATGGATAAGCTACAGTTTATTGATCAAACACTGAGGGATGCTCAGCAGAGTCTGTGGGGATTTAGGATGAGCACTGATCAGCTGGCGCCAATCCTCCCCGTCATGGACCGAGTAGGATACAAGGCAATCTCAACGGTCGGCGCGCGGGGCATTATTGTAACGATGCGGGCGTTTAATGAGGACCCTTTCGAAAGAATGCGATTGATAAGCAAGACGCTACAAAAAACCCCTCTACGCGGATCATTTTGGGCCTGGAACCTTCAGGGTTGGGATTTGGAGCCGCTTGCCGCTATCGAGCTTTGGATAAAGGTGCAAGTTGCAAACGGGATAAAAAGTTTCTGGATCTGTGATTATCAGAATCTGATGGACAGACTCTCTCATCTCGTAGGGATAGCCAAGTCAGAAGGGGTCGAGGTTGTGGTCGCTTTACTGTATTCAGTAAGTCCCGTGCACACTAACGAACACTTCGAAGAAAAGGCTCGTAGGCTTGGCGAGGTACCTGGTATCGATGCGATTCATGTGGAAGACGCCTCGGGCATCTTGACCCCTGAGAGAACAAGGGAACTTTTGCCGGCAATACAACGGGGAAGCAAAGGCCTGCCAATCGAGGTCCATGCACATTGTACCAGCGGCCTGGCCCCTTTGTGCTATTTGGAGGCTATGAAGCTTGGATTTAATGCTTCACATACCGCTGTCTCACCTCTTGCCAACGGGAATTCCTTACCATCTATCGAGCATATACTGCGAAATGCTGATCGACTCGGTTTTTCATCGGATATTGATATGGAGTCACTAAAAGCCGTATCTGATCATTTTACTTCCATAGCTCAGCAAAATAATCTACCCATGGGCAAGCTCTTGGAATACGATGTTTTTCTCTATGAGCACCAGTTGCCGGGGGGCATGATGGGAACCCTGAAAAACCAGCTCTCTGAATTGGGAATGGAAAACCGTCTGGATGAACTCCTGGAGGAAGTAGGCCGCGTTCGGAAAGATTTCGGTTACCCGGTTATGGCCACGCCCTATTCTCAGATTGTCGGCAGTCAGTCTGTCTTCAACATTACTTCAGGAAAAAGATATCAAATTGTTCCTGACGAGGTCATCAAATATGCGGCAGGTGCCTATGGTGAACCGGATGGGCCCATGGACCAGGATGTAAAGGACAAAATTCTGGGTTCACCCAAGGCGAAGAAGTTCATTAACTGGGCACCGCCTGATGTGAGCTTGAAGGATTTGCGCAGGGAGATTGGTTCCGGCCTCTCGGATGAACAGCTCTTGCTTCGGCTCTTGAACCCTGATGCCGAGGTCAAGGAAAAACTTCGGAGATTATATGGCGGGGTGTAGGTTTCGCCTCGTATAATACCATAGTCTAAAGAATAAACGGCAAACAAGGCCTTCAGTTCAGTGTTCTGTCCTCACCTTGATCGGGCGGTGATGGTCTCGTAGAAAAAATATTAAAGAGGGAGAAAGAACATGGGAAGTATATCTGAAAATTTGGTTGGGGGTTTGGTACAGGAAAAGGCAGGTGTTCATAAGGACAGGATCTTTTTGTACTTCAGGGATGAAGCCATAACCAATCAACAACTGGAGGAGAGGTCCAACCGATTCGCTAATGGTTTCAGAGATCTGGGGATTGCAAAGAATGACAAGCTTGCCATTATGATGAAAAATCACCCGGATTTTCTTTATACCTGGTTTGGTTCGGCCAAACTCGGGGCGGTGGAAGTGCCCGTCAATAACGCTTACAAGGGGGACCTATTAAAACATATCATCAATAATTCTGAGTCAAAAATCCTGGTCATTGATGGAGATATGATGGACAGACTCCTGCTGATCAAGGATGATCTTCCCAGCCTGAAGCAGATCCTTTGCCACGGCGAAATGAACGAAGAGGTTTCCAAGTCACTCCCCTTTCCGGTGTCCGCCCTGGAGAAATTTGTCGAGTATCCCGCCGACCCTCCGGAAGTCGATCTAAATCCAAAGGACCCGGCCGGATTCATCTATACCTCGGGAACGACCGGGGCTTCAAAGGGGGGCGTCTGTCCCCATAACTTTTTCCTGCACCAGGCCAAGCTGGTATCGGAATTGCGTGATCTTAAATCTGAAGACATTCTGTATACCTTTCTTCCCCTGTTCCATTTCAATGCACAGATCTTTACAGTCCTGACAGCACTCCAAAACGATGCTCAGGTCGTGCTCTCCGAACGCTTCAGCGCGTCGGCATTTTGGGATGATATTCGGAAATATAACGCCACCCAGTTCAATTATCTAGGCGCTGTGATGACCATTCTTTCCAAACAAGAACCGAGGGAGGACGATCACGACAACCCCGTCAGGATCGCCTTCGGTGCGGCCTGTCCGCCGGACGTGATGGAGGATTTGGAAAAGCGGTTCGGATTTGTGTGCCTGGAAGGTTTTGGTATGACCGAAATCGGAATTGTGGTCCATGATGATATCAATGCAAGAAGAAAAGGCTCCTGCGGAAGGGTTCTCGACAAATATTATGAAGTGATGTTAGTCAATGACGACGACGAAGAAGTGCCCGTTGGAGAGATTGGTGAAATCGTTATGCGGCCCAAAGAGCCCTATATTATGATGACAGAGTACTACAAAATGCCGGAAAAGACGCTCGAAATATTCAGCAATCTCTGGTTCCACTCCGGGGATTATGCCAAAAAAGACGAGGACGGATACTTCTACTTTGTGGATCGGAAAAAAGATGCCATGCGGCGTCGAGGAGAAAACATCTCTTCCTTCGAGGTGGAAAAGGTAATCAATACACATCCGAGCATATTGGAGTGCGCAGTGTTCGCTGTTCCTTCAGAACTCGGTGAAGACGAAGTCAAGGTCAATGTTGTCCTTAAACCGAACGAGGTCCTGCCACCTGAAGATCTGATCAAATTCTGTAACGATAGGATGGCCTACTTCGCTGTTCCGCGGTATGTGGAATTTGTAGCTGACCTTCCAAAAACCCCCACTAACAGAGTGGAGAAGTACCGTTTAAGGGAGATGGGCATTACAGAGACTACCTGGGATCGAGAAAAGGCAGGTGTTAAAATCGTTAGATAGCCTCTGTTGATAAAGGATTCCTGAAAAAGGTCCATTTCCGTGCAGTCCCGGGAGGCTATCAACCATATTTTCATGGCTTATAGTGAAGGTCAGGCAATAGAAAAGGGAGGTGAAAAAAGCAGGTCAGATTGTCCTATGGTAACTTCATGACTCCCTCTTGACCGAACTGGATATTGTCTGTTATAAGCGATGTGCTTTTCGTAATGAATAATTCGGAGGTAAAAGAACTATGAGTAAAGAAAGTCCTTTAAAAGGCAAGGTCGTTTTAGTGGTTGATGATGAACCTGATGTTTTGACCACCCTGGAGGAAATTTTAGATATGTGCGAGGTTCACAAGGCACAAGATTTTGATACCGCTCTTCAACTTATTTTAAATAACACCTATGATGTGGTGGTTTTGGATATAATGGGCGTCAATGGTTTTGAGCTTCTGAAAAATTCTGTTGCAAGGGATTTTCCAACTGTCATGCTTACGGCTCATGCTATGACGCCGGAGGCGCTCAATGAATCCATCAAGCTGGGGGCTGTATCTTTCGTTCCAAAGGAATTGATGACAGAGCTTGAAGAGTTGCTCGAAGATGTGGTTCTTGGTGGCGGGAAGCGGTTATGGTGGCTCAAGTCTTTGGAGAAGACAGGCCCCTATTTTGATGAAAAGTTCGGTCCCGGCTGGAAAGGCAAAGATAAATTTTTCAAGGAATTTGAAGAATCCCTTAAGAAGGAAGAATAAAAAGCCGTTTATCCTCCCCTTGAATGGCAGGGCATCAGGCATTTTTTGCAACTAAGCCACCCCGGTTGACCGGCGTGGCTTAGTTATTTAAGGAATACTTGGCTTAACGTCGCCTGAGAAGCTTTAAAACGCCCTCATCCACTCCGGCTTGAGCCCGATCTCCCCCCTCAGGGCCGCGTCGATCATATCCATGACCTCCTGTCTGCCTTCCGGAAGTCTGGTCCTTATGGGCAGGTAATTGGAGGCATGATCAGAGGAAAAGATCCCGCCGTTAAGGTTTGTATGGGCGATCATCTCTCTTAGTTCGATCAATAACTCCCTCTCATCGGGAAGTTGAAATTCTCCCCTTCGGTACGCTTCGTAGAGAGGCGTGCCTGGAGTAATGATAACCGTCAGGGCGGCCACGTTTTCGGGATCAATCGCACTGAGGAGCTTACCCGTGGCCCGTGCGTGTTCCAGGGACCTCTCACCCCTGCCAGCAATGCCCAGAAGTACCGTGGTCGTCAGCTTGATACCGGCCTTTTTGACCTTTCTTCCCATGTCCAAAAGGTTTCGGGCACTAGTCCCCTTGTTGACCTCCTTCAGGGTCTGATCATCTCCGGATTCCACCCCCAGCCAGAGCCTGTTCATCCCTTTTTTCCTGAGTTCAATGAGGTCCTCAAGGGATTTCATCCTTATGCTTTTGGCATTGGCATAGGCCCCTATCTTTTTTACCCAGGGGAGGTGCTCATTTATCCTGTCAAATATCCACATAAGCCTTTTCTGCGGAATTATCAGGGCGTCCCCATCCATGAGGAAGACCCGGTCCTGCCTTTTCATATACTTGGAGGCAAACAGGATATCTCCCAGGATGATGTCATTATCCTTTATCTTAAACCGTTTTTCCTTATACGTCCCGCAGAAGGTGCATTTGTTGTGGGAACATCCCAGGGTCACCTGCAACAGGATACTGTAGGCCTCACGGGGTGGTCGGATGCAGTTTCCTTCATAATGCATGCCTTCGCTTTCTGTTGCTAACGCCATTGTTTTTCCTTTATCTGTTTCCAATATCCCTCCAGAATCATGAGGGACCGGTAGTCAAAAGATATGTCCTGGCAATTAAATGTCAATCTCAAGCCCGCCGCCCCTGGCTGGACCGTTTTACCCTTTTTTTCGTAAATTACCGCCATAACGATCTCCTTTCCTTTTCCGAACAATTATAGTTAAGGGATGCAGTTTGAGTCAAGGGAGCAATAAATCGGCAGTGGATCGGAGTCAGCCCCTGTTACGGTGTACCGTGTTAGGTATGTTCGCTGCTCTCAAAAGGGGCCTTGTTTGATTAATGATTCACTTAAGTACCTATGGCAGTTCATGCAGTTTTTAAGAAAGGCAGCTGAAAAATGTTTTGACAAGAAAAATGCATTTTTTTGTTGACATATAGGAAACTCCAAATCATATTTGAAATGATGAAAATGCCCCGGAATAATTTTATCTTCAGTTAAGGATTAAAATTTAGCTTATCAAACGAGCACAAAATCAAAATACTTGGCACTAGATGTCCGGGTCAGAGTTGGGTTGCTAAGTTTCCAAATATTTTACTTGGAAACTATTAGATCTGAAAATGGATAGGCCCTTGCGAACGAGGAATTTAATATTGAAATAATAGTAGCTGCGACTTAATTGCTTGTAATAAGCAGGCAGTGGAGCAAACAGTAACCATAGCTCACATGCCAGATAGGGAGGCATGATTGGACATGAATACAGGGAGTGGCTTGGCATGGCCTTTCTGATTGATAATCATGGCCATTAAGTTCCAAGTGAACGTAACAAGGGTATGGTTGGGGCTCAGGTATGTGATTCTGGAGACGCGAACCCGTTTTACAAGAAAGGAGGTGGAAATTACTTCGATTTTGTGGGGGCAGTATTTAGCATGAGTATTAAATGCACTTTAACCTAGTAATAAGGAGGGCCAAAATGACAAAGAAAAGGTTGCTAAAATCATTAGGTCATTTCGGTATAGTCTTAATTGTAGCATCGATGCTATTAGTGTTTGGTTGGACTATGCCAACACAGGTACAGGCTGCATCGGGGAAAGCCCCTGATGAAATCCTTTTTGGTAACCCAATCGCTCTTTCAGGTATGTATAGCGCTGGAGC
>CAZENC010000028.1:0-16846 GCA_964513115.1 uncultured Desulfobacteraceae bacterium
GGCGGATATCTTGCAGAATAGGTATTAGAGTGCCCGCATCCACTCCGGCCTTAGGCCTACCTCACCCCTTAATGCACTGTCTATTTGGTCAAGGGCCTGCTGTTTACCTCTGGGCAATCTGGCTTTTATAGGGAGGTAGTTGGAGGCATGGTTTGAAAAGAACAGTCCCCTGGTCAGATTGGTGTGGGCAATCATCTCCCTTAATTCCAATAACAGTTCCCTTTCCGTGGGTAACTGGAATTTCCCGCTAATGAAATCATCGTGAAGCGGGGTGCCGGGTATCAGCATCACCGTGAGTGCCCCCACATAATTGGGATCCATGGCACTCAGGAGTTCACCGGTGGCTTTAGCATGCTGAAGCGACCTTTCCCGGCCTGCAATACCGAGCAGAACCGTCACGGAAAGCTTGATGCCGGCCTCGCGCACCTTCCTCCCCATTTTAATCAGGTTCTCTGCGCTGGTCCCCTTGCGAATCTCTTTAAGAAGTTCGGGGTCACCGGTTTCCACTCCCATGTAAAGGATACCGAGGCCGTTTTCCCTGAGTTGTTTCAGTTCTTCCGAGGACTTCATTCTGATGCCCTTCGTATTTGCATAGGTTCCGACCCTCTTTACCCAGGGAAGGTGCTCCTTGATACGGTCCAGAATCCACATCAAACGTTTCTGGGGTATAATCAGGGCATCTCCATCCATGAGAAATACCCTATCCTGCCGCTTCATGTATTTGGCAGCAAACAGGATATCACCCAGGATGATTTTATCATCCTTGATCCTGAATCTTTTGCCTTTGTAAGTGCCGCAAAAAGTGCATTTGTTGTGGGAGCACCCCACGGTCACCTGAAGAAGGATACTGTAGGCCTCACTGGGCGGCCTGATACAGTTGCCTTCATAATGCATTTCTTCGCTCGCAACAGCTTGTTCCATATGATTTTGCTCCTTCGTGCGATGCTAAAATTTTTTTTTTGTATTTCACTATTTTAAATTCTTCTTCAAATTAGCTGGGATAAAAGCCGCCGTATGGCGGGCAGAGGGTCCGTTATTCGAGGAGCAGATCAGTGGAATGCTAAGCCCCTTGAATTATGATGGAATCACTAGCTAATTTGAATATAATCTAAATTTTAATTATCATTTAAGCAATGTCAAATTTAGCCTTTATCTTTGTTTTTTTTGGTAAGTTTTATTGAAAAAAATTTAGTAATAGTATACACAAAAAATATGAATTGCTTTAAATGATCAAATTCCTAACGCCGAGTTTGAGCATGAAGGTGAGGAGTTTATTCATATTATCGATGGAAAGATGGCCTCGCTGCCCGTGCCGCGTTGCTGTTTATATTTCCAAAAATTACTTCATTTCCTCAAACGCTGCTCATGGGTTAATGGAAATCTCTCCCATATGTGGAAAAATGGATCATAGAGAACTTAAGAGGCTTATAGAGAAATATGCAGCAGTAGGAGTAGGCCTCGATTTTTGTAATGCTTCAGACTGAATTAGCGTTTTTCTCGGAATAGGGTAGAAACAGATAGGAGGAGGAAGATGTATGAAAGCTGAAAAAATCATCCAAGGAAAACGTGTTCTGGTTGTTGATGATGAAAAGGATGTTCTGGAAATCCTTTTGGATTTGCTGGATATCTGCAAAATCGACGTAGCCTCATCCTTTGAGCAAGCAAAAAAAATGATAGAGGAAAATGATTATGACATTGTAGTACTGGATATTATGGGTGTAAACGGATATGAGTTGTTGAAGGTTGCCAACAGCCGTAAGATTCCCGCCCTCATGCTCACGGCCCATGCTCTAACTAGTGAGGACTTGAAGCGTTCCGCTGAGGAGGGCGCGGCTTATTACGCACCGAAGGATGAGATGAATAATATACGATATTTTATCGCCGATGTTTTGGAGGCCATTGAAAAGAATAAAAGCCCCTGGCAGAAAATGTTCGATCGGCTGGGCAGGTTTTACGATCACAGATTTAACGGCCCTGACTGGCGTGAGAAGGAAAAGGAATTTTGGGAAAAAAAGGTTGGACAGCGTTTTCCTTATTTTTAGGCCGGAAATAGCATATAAAAAAATTGGCGATTATAAAACCCGCCTATTTATTTTTAGGGCTTGACTAGTTGAGGATGTCTGAAATGGACCGATTAAATAGCAAAATGGGCTGGGAGATTGTTGAGGAAGAGTGGCCGGATTTTAAAGGTGAAATTTTTAAAAACAGGCCAAAAAATGTCGTGGAAGTCCTTGAAAATGCCGTCAAAAAATATCCGGATAAAGTAGGCTTTACTGGCGGTGGCTGGCGTTTAACTTTCAAGGAATTTGACGGGATAGTCAACAGGATTGCAGCCGGACTGGAAAAGCACGGAATAAAACGGGGAGATCATGTGGCCCTACTCTTAGGCATACAAATGGAATTCCCGTTAAGCTTTTTTGCATTGATGAAACTGGGGGCCATTGTTGTGCCGCTCAATACCAGATTCAAGGGAGAGGAACTGGCCTATGAGATAAATGATTCCGAGAGTAAGATATTGATCGTCGATGAGGAGTATTGGCCCTTTATTGATTCCGTAAGGGGTCAACTGAAGACGATTGAGAAGATATTTTTCAATGGACCTCATGTGTCAGAGGGAACACTCCCTTTTTCATTGTTAAAGGAGAATAAAGAAGATGTATTTAAAAGGGCAGTGCTATCAGAATCGGATGATGCTGCAATCATGTATACTTCCGGTACCACGGGGAAACCTAAAGGTGCCATACTCCATCAGCGGGGCTTCGTATTAACGGCGATGCTTGTGAGCGACTTTATTCAATTTGAACCGGAAGACAAGATGATGTGCTGTATTCCCCTTTTTCATATCACAGGCCTATCCTGTTTAATGCTTCCACCAATTTTCAGCGGCGTTGCGTGCGTATATATGAGGCAATTTAAGACAAAAGATTTTTTGGAGATCATGGCTGAGGAAAAGGTTACGCAGTATATGGGTGTCATTAATGTTATCTGGCTCATGGTCAATCACCCCGATTTCGATAAATATGATTTTTCTTCCTTTAAGACAGCACTGTTCGGTGGCTCTCCAGCCACAGAGGAGATGGTCAGGGGTATCTTCAACAAATTGCCACATATTCAAATCAGTGTCGGATACGGGTTGACGGAATGCTTTGCTATTGCAACGTCGATGCCATATGAGGATGCGCTGCGCAAAATAAAGGCTGTCGGTAAATGCCTTCCAACAGTGGACGCAAAGATAGTGGATGATGAAGGTAATGAAGTCCCGATGGGAGCCATTGGTGAGATCGCATTAAAGGGTGCAAAAGTTTTTAAAGGGTACTGGAAGAACACGGAGGCTACGAGTGCAACTATAGTCGATGGTTGGGTTTTTACAGGTGATATAGGCAAAATCGATGAGGAAGGTTTTATTTACGTACTGGACCGTAAGAAAGACATGATTAACCGGGGCGGAGAAAAGATATACTCCCTGGAAGTGGAAAATGTTATATGCGATAACCCGAAGGTATTGGAGGTGGCAGTAGTGGGAGTCCCCGATACCGTTATGGGTGAAGTCGTAAAAGCTTGCATTGCAGTGAAACCCGGCGAGAGTGCGACGGAAGAAGAGATTAAGGAATTCTGTGCGGAGCGCCTTGCAGACTATAAGGTTCCCAAGTTTTTGGAATTTATGGATTGCCTCCCAAGGAACCCTGCGGGTAAGGTAAGCAAGCCAGAACTGCGTTATGTTCCGGATAAGGTCACTGAATGAGCAGAGCTATCATGAGAATGAAGTCGTTTCATGAGAGAGGAAGCGTGTGCCGGGCCAATTACTTGAATAATTTATTATTGGCAAGAAATGGATTAGGAGAAGTGTTAATTCAAACTATTCAATGGAAAGGAGGTGCGCACGATCTTTGGCAATAAATAGTTGGTAACATTAAAACTAAAAGGAGGTATTACGCATGAAGACTTACGTAATGAGATTTTTTCTCGCTGTCTGCGTGATTTCATTGGTTGCATTTTTTCTTCCAATGCCGGGTTCGGCAGCACAACCTGTCATCAAGCTGAAGTATGGGAGTTTTTTTCCTCCAACCCACCCACACTCCGTTTTGTCCGCACAATGGTGCAAAGAGTTGGAGAAGAGGACGGGCGGGCGCGTCAGGGTTGACTTTTTTCCTGCTGGCACGCTGGTGTCGGCCAACCAGACGTATGACGGTGTAGTTAAAGGGGTAGTCGAAATCGGTTTGAGCATAATGTCTTACACGCCCGGCAGGATGCCCCTCTCGGAGGTTATCTGTCTCCCTCTCGGTTACAAGAACGGCTACCAGGCATCAAAACTGGCCAATGCGTTCTATCAAAAATTCAAACCCAAGGCATATGATGATGTGAAACTATTCCATCTCCACGCGCATGGTCCCGGATTTTTCCATTCAAAAACACCGGTCAACAAGATTGAGGACCTGAAGGGTCTCCGGTTCAAGAGCGACGCAAACACGTCGAAGGTTGTGGCCGCTGCCGGGGCTACACCCACCACGATGCCCATGTTAGAGACGTATGATGCCCTGAAGCGGGGGCTCGCCGACGGCGTACTCCTTCCAATAGAGACGTTGAAGGGCTGGAAATTCGGAGAGGTCTGCAAGTACACCTATGAAAACTCCGGCAATGCCTACTCCAACGGCTTCTTTACTGCCATGAACAAGAAGAAATGGAACTCCCTCCCCAAGGATATCCAGCAGATCATCGTCAAGCTTAACGAAGAGTTTCTTGAGAAGCGGGCGAAATTGTGGAGCGATTTAGATACGGATGGGCGTAAGTTCGCGATAGAGACCGGCCATAAGATCACAAAGGCAACCCCGGAGGAAGAGAAAGTGATGCGGGAAAGAATGCAACCCGTACTCGATGCCTATGTGAAGAGCATGAAGAAAAAGGGCCTGCCAGGCAAAGAAGCACTGAAGTGGTGCCAAGATTACCTGAAGACTGCGCCTACTGAATAAGAGGATCAACAAAAATTTGGGGGCGGGTCGGCCGCCCCCAACAGCCTTGCGACTGTAAAGGAGGAGATAATGAATGCTTGGTCCGCTTTCGAACGAAAAATGTGCAGATTTCTTCTGCTGATATCAGGATTAACCCTTGCCTTCATGCTGCTTTTTACACTTCTTAATGTGACGTTGAGGTTCTTCGGCAGGCCTATCGTAGGAGACTTTGAAATTATCTCGTTTTTGGGCGCGGTCGTGATCGGCTTTGCCCTTCCCTATACATCAATGGATAAGGGGCACGTCATTGTCGATTTCTTCCTGTTGATATTGCCGAGGAATATAAGCGACTGGGTGCAGGTCGCCACACGGATCATAGCAATAGCGCTCTTCCTCTGGATGGGCTGGCACTTTTTTCTTATGAGCTTTGACCTTATAAAGTCACATGAGGTCACCCCGGTTTTCAGAATGCCCTACTACCCGATTTCGTTTGGACTGGCGTTCTGCTGCTTTATTCAGTGTTTTACATTCTTTTCTCAGATTGTGAAGACGCTCGGAGGCCGACATGAGTGAAATAGCGGCGGGAATAGTTGGCATATTTATTTTGTTGATAATGTTCTTGACCGGTATTGAACTGGGATACGGGATGGCGATTATCGGTTTTATCGGACTCGGTTATCTTGGTAACTTTATGGCGGCTTCCAACCAGATGGTCAAAGATTTCTTCGAAACGTTCACCGCTTACGGATTTACCGTCATCCCTCTTTTTGTTCTCATGGGGCAGGTTGCATCGAATTCGGACATTGCCAAAAAGCTCTATAATGCTGCCGAGAAATTCGTGGGACATATCCCCGGTGGTCTGGCAATGACCACGGTTGTGGGAGCAACGCTCTTCAAGGCCATGTGCGGCTCGACCCTTGCCACCTGTGCCACCTTTGCGGGTATCGCAATCCCGGAAATGGGACGCCTGGGTTACAGCAAGAAGCTCTCGACAGGCGTCGTAGCCTCCGTTGGAACCCTTGGGATGCTGATCCCGCCGAGCGTCCCCCTTATGATTTACGGCCTCATCACGGAACAATCGATCGGCAAGCTCTTTCTCGCCGGTATTATTCCCGGATTGCTCATTTCCCTTTTCTTTATATTCGTCATCTACGGTTGGGTCAAGATTGATCCGTCCATTGCCAAGAGTGCACCGAGATCGACGTGGAAAGAGAGAATAAAGGCGGCTCCTGAGTTTGTGTGGGTCGCCATCATCTTTGGAGTGGTCATCGGGGGGCTCATGAAGGGATGGTTCTCGCCCACGGAAGCGGGAAGTATCGGAACGGCAGCCGTCCTGATACTGGCGTATGCCAAAAGAAAATTTCCCTTTTTTAAGTTGGTGAAATCCTTTGAGGAATCCATACGAACGGCCTGTATGGTGCTCGTTCTTATTGCAGGTTCAGTCGTGTTTGGTCATTTTCTGGCCGTGACAAGGATCCCCTTTATTACTGCCGACTGGATAGGCACTTTGCCTCTTAACAACAACATCATTATGATTATCATTATTTTGATCTACTTGATCGGGGGTTCCTTTATGGATGACCTGGCGTTTATGATCCTGGCCACCCCCATCTTTTATCCCGTCGTCCTGAAACTGGGTTTCGATCCCATATGGTTCGGGATCATGATCGGCATCACCCTCATGATCGGGGTTATCATACCGCCTGTGGCCATTGCCGTCTTTGTTGTCAAGAATATAACCGGAGAGCCGTTCAACGTGATCTATAAAGGTGTCCTCCCGTTTCTTCTGAGCCTTTTTACTTGCGCCGCACTTCTCTTTATTTTCCCGGAAATTGCCCTGTTCCTGCCCAATTTAATGAAGTAATGGTGTTCACGCGCTAGTGGGCGGGCATGTTCGTGATATCCTGACGCCAAGGCGATCGCCGGAGGAAAAGTGGATGGCGTTAGGACTTGGATTGAATGAAGTCAAGAAGCTGAGCAAATCGTGTGTATGGGATTTCGAAAGGAGGTAAGCTATGGCCTTCAAAGTTGTAAACGTTTTTCCTTTGCCGGAAGTAGATTTTGCCGATGAACTGCTCGACCCCTTCGGAGCGACCCTTGTCAAGGGGATGTGGATGACGGAAGAGGAGATCATCGCCCACGCGCAGGACGCTGACGCCGTCATTGGTGTGGTATCCATCCAGCCCTTCAACCGGCAGCTACTTGCTGCTTTGCCCAGGTGCCGTGTGATTGCGGGCATCGGCATAGGTTATGACAAGACCGATCTGGAGGCAGCGACCGAGCTGGGGATAGCGGTTACCAACGTTCCCGATTACTGCCTGGACGAGGTTTCAGGGCTTGCGATAGCGTATATGCTATCCTTGGGCCATAGGTTGCTCCAGATAGATAGGGCGGTGCGAGAACGGCGAGTCGTTTTTACGGTGGACAAAAAGGCGTTGAATGAAATAGCAAGTCCCATATTCCGAATGCGGGATCAGACGCTCGGCATTGTTGGCCTTGGCAAAATAGGGACGGTCACTGCCCTGAAGGCTCGGGGACTGGGGATGCGCGTCATCGCATATGATCCGTATGTCTTGCGCCCGGTAATGGAAAGCCGGGGAGTGACGCCGGTTGACTTTGACACACTAATCAGAGATTCCGATTTTATCAGTATACACACCCCTCTTACTTCCGAAACAAACAACATGTTTGGCTACGAACAATTCAAGAAGATGAAGCGCACTGCTTACTTTATAAATACCGCGAGGGGTGGATGCATGGACCAGCCGGGTCTGATACAGGCCCTCAAAGAAGAGCTAATCGCCGGCGCGGGGATCGATGTAACAATTGACGAGCCCATCGCTCCGGAGAATCCGCTTCTCACCATGACAAACGTGATTCTCACCGGACACAGTGCTTGGTATTCCGTTACTTCAGAGGTGGACTTGTATCGAAGACCGATGACCCAAGTGGTCCAGGCCCTTGAGGGGGAATTGCCTGTCAACACGGTCAACACGGACGTGAAGACGAAGTGGATGACACGGTGGGGCAAGAAGGCGTGAAGGCCTTATGATCTTTTCATGTTTGCCTCAAACCGGAGATTTTTTCTATGATTGATTTCAGGAAAATGGTCCAAGGCGAAAAGGAAGCTATTATAAATGCGAGGAGAGAGCTGCACAGGATTCCCGAAATGGCATTCTGTGAAAAAAAGACCTCTGCTTTTGTTTCAGAGTATTTGAAAAAGAAAGGGCTTAAAATTGAAACTGGGATCGCTAAAACCGGAGTGGTAGGATTGTTGGAGCTCGGAAATAGGGGCAAAACCTTGATGATCCGAGCGGAAATGGATGCCCTTCAGGTACAGGAGAAAACCGGATTGCCTTTTGCTTCCACTCACAAAGGGTTTATGCATGCCTGCGGGCATGATGGCCACATGGCGATGGCTTTGGGGGCAGCAACTATCCTAAGCAAAATCAAAGAAAAGTTAAAAGGCAACGTCAAATTCGTTTTCCAACCAGCCGAAGAAGGTCCGGGCGGGGCAAAACCCATGATCGAGGAAGGTGTATTGGAAAATCCCAAGGTGGATTTTGCAATTGGCTGCCATTTGCACGATTGTATCGAAGGAACTATCGGTGTGAAAGCCGGTTGCGTACTGGCCGCCAATGACCGTTTTGACCTTAAGATCATCGGGAAAGGTGGACATGGCGGCATGCCCCATCTCTGCATTGATCCTATTGACGTTGGAATGCAGGTGATAAACGCTTTACAACGTATTACGAGCAGACAAATCAATCCTCTACACCCAACTGTGCTTACCGTGGGGCGTTTCCACGCCGGTTCCGCCTTCAATGTAATCCCTGACGAGGCTGAGATTGCGGGGACGACCAGAACATTCGACCGAAGCATTTGGTCTTCTTGGGAAAAGCGGATGGAAAGGATTATAAAAGGTGTCTGCGAGGCCATGGGGGCCGGATATAAATTGAAATACTCGCAGGGCTATCCTCCAACCGTAAACGATAAGAACTTGGTCGGGATCATGCATCGTTGCGCTGCCGAAGTTGTGGGCGAAAAAAACGTGTTTGAGCCGGAACCGATTATGGCCGGAGACGACATAGCCTTTTTTTTAGAGAAGGTCCCGGGCTTTTTCTTCTTTTTGGGGGCGGGCTATGAAAACTCAGCCCCCTTGCACAATAGCAGGTTCGATTTTAATGAGGAAGTGCTTTTCAATGGGGTTGAGACATATTTGCGTGTAGCATATGAGCTGTTGAGGTGAGAAGATCTATATCTTTAAATAAAGATCAAAGGGCATTTTAATATTGGATGGTAGGGGATAGATCATGGTTTCTAATAGGAAGATCGCTTTGGTCACAGGGTCGGCAAGGGGAATTGGGCGCGGGATCGCTCTGGATTTGGCCGGCCAGGGAGCAGACATTGTTGTAAATTACAGATCGAGGTCGGATGCCGCCGAAGAGGTGGCCGAAAAGATAGGAGATATGGGAAGGAAGGCTTTACTAATAAAAGCCGACGTTGCTGATCAAAACCAGGTGAAAGCAATGGTAGGGCGAGCTGTCGAAGAATTCGGCACCATAGACATTCTCGTAAATAACGCAGCACTCCACAGGGGCGGGAGAGTTCAAAAGATAGCTCCGGGAGATTGGGGTTTGGTGATTAAGGTCGCCCTGACGGGAGCTTTTAATTGCTGCAGGCATATCGTGCCTTTAATGGTTGAGAGACGTTGGGGCCGGATAATTAATATTTCATCAAATGCAGGTGTCCATGGCCATCCTGGCGATACGGCTTATGGCTCAGCAAAGGCAGGGCTTATTGGATTCACTAAATCCCTGGCCAAAGAGGTCGCCAAACGGGGTATAACAGCCAATGTTGTTGTACCAGGCTTTCTGAAAACAGATATGACGGCGCCGCTTTTTGATACAGAGGAGAAGGTAAAATTCGAAATCGGAGGGATACCTATGGCCCGTCCAGGGGAGATCCATGAGATAGCGGAAGTGGTAAGTTTTCTGGCTTTCAAAGGTTCCTACGTTACAGGTGCCGTCATCATGGTGGATGGTGGTATGGGAATGTAAAAAATTTCGGGTCTGCAGTCTTTAGGGGATATATATAATAAAAATGGCGAGGGACAGAGATGAATAATTAGCGATTGTTTAAGGAGAATAAATATGATTAGGTCTGTTGAGCAATATCTGGAGAGCTTAAGGGATGGAAGAGTTATTTATTGCTTGGGAGAGAGGGTAAAGGATGTAACGACTCACCCCCTGCTCAGGAATGTCATTCAGAGTGCGTCTATGGACTACTTTTTTCCAAATGACTCTAAGTATCATGATCTATTTGTGGCTAAGAACGAAAAAGGGGAAGAAGTCAACGCACTCTTTATTTCGCCAAAGACTGCCGAGGATCTCTTGAAGCGAAGGGAGATTTTCCTGATCACTTGGCGAACAGGTGGTGGAACTCAGCTACATTGCATGGGCATTGACGCCCTGGAAGCGTCAAGGGTTGTGGCGGAAAAGATGGATGGAAAATTGGGCACCAACTACGTTGAGCGGGTGGAAGCCTATCGAAACCATTTGCAACAAGGCGATATAGGACTCACAGGTGCCATGACGGATGTGAAAGGCGATAGGAGTCTTCGTCCTTCCAAGCAGGAAGTCCATAAGGACTACTACGTGAGGATCGTGGACCGGCAAAAGGATGGGATCGTTGTAAGGGGAGCAAAAATGCACATAAGCTCCACACCGGGCGCAAATGAAGTGATTGTTATGCCCTGCCGGACCCACGGTGAAGAGGATAAAGACTACGCCGTGGTTTTCGCTACTCCTCTTAATGCAAAAGGTATAACGATGATAGCCGCGGAACCGCCGATGAGAGAAACGAATGAGGAAGGTGCCTGGGATTACCCTGTGAGCACGGCTTACGGACATGGCGCCTCTGAGTGCATGATCATCTTTGAAGATGTTTTTGTCCCTTGGGAGCGGGTTTTTATGTGCGGGGAATGGGAGTTTTCCAGGGATGTTACTTATGCCTTTGCCACCTTTCATCGGTTGTTTGGTGTTTCCCGCATGACTACGGAACTCGAAAAACTCGCGGGCGTGTCGGCGCTTATGGCTGAATACAATGGGATAGAAAAATATGCTCACATAAGAGATAAGCTGGCCTGGCTTGCCATGTATGCTGAGGCTGTTAGTGTTATAGGCAAGGCCTCTTGCATCTATTGCGAGAAACAAACGGATTCAGATCTGGTTAGTCCCAATATGGTTTATACGAATACCGCGAAATATTTGTTCGCGGATAACTATCATCAGGCTGCAAAGACAGCCCATGATATTTGCGGGGGTATTGCAGACACCATACCCACATACGCTGACTGGAAAAATCCGGAAATCCGTCCATGGTTAGAGAAGTACCTCGGCGGAAAGGCCGGAATACCGACCGAACATAGGCTTCGAGCAATAAGGTTACTAAAGGATCTCACGAACCTGCATTTTCAAATAGGGAGTATTCACGGAGAAGGTTCTTTGGCGGCTCAGAGAATGTTTGTTTACGCCGGTGCTGAGTGGGAAAAGTACAAGGCGGCAGCTAAGAAGGCCGCTGCAATACCCGGATGGGAAAAAGATCCCACATATGGCTCTTTGCCCGACTACCCCTCTTGTATTTCATCGAAGTTACAGCCGGCAGACATGTCTTACAGGCTGTAATCATTTAGAATCAGCTCTCTGAAAGTATAAAAGCTTAAAAAGTAAAACGCTGAGAAATTAGTTTTCTCCTCAGCCGTTTATCACACTGATTAGCCGTTTCCAGGTTGCTTTTTCTGCGCGGCACACCCTGGAGCGAAGCCTCTAATTCCCATAAATAAACGTCTCACGCGTTTTCTATGATGGTCGCGAATCCATGTCCGCCGCCGGCGCAAAGCGTGGCAAGACCCAGATTTACGCCCCTTTTCTTCATTTCGTGAACAAGGGTGACGATCAGTCGGCAGCCGGTACAACCTACTGGGTGACCGAGCGCTATGCCGCTGCCGTTTACGTTTGTAATCTCCCTATCGAGTCCTAATGCCCTCTCGCAGGCCAGATAAGGTGCGGCGAAGGCCTCATTGACCTCGATCAGGCCAATATCCTTCAATGTCAGGCTCGTCTTTTCCAGGACCTTTCTCGTTGCAGGGATAGGACCGTCCCCCATGTAGTCGGGATCAACGCCGACCACTGTTTTGCCCACAATTCGGGCCATGGGCTGGATTCCCAGTTCCTTGACCTTGTCACTACTCATGAGGACAACGGCCGCCGCGCCGTCATTGATGCCGGAGGAATTGCCAGCTGTGACGGTCCCTCCTTCCTTGAAAGCCGGAGGAAGCTTGGCAAGTTGCGCCATAGTTAATCCCTCTCTGGGATGTTCGTCGGTATCGAATACCTTGATTTGTCCTCTTTTGTCGGGTATTTCCACCGGGGTAATCTCATCCGTGAATCGTCCATCCTTGATGGCCCTGGCTGCCCTGGACTGACTTGTTAACGCAAGCTCGTCCTGATCTTCCCTGGTGATGCCGTCTCTCTCGGCAACATTCTCCGCGGTCATTCCCATGCCGCACCCCAGGGGATTCTCCTGCATCGACTTCCATACGAGGTCGAACATCTCCGCGTGGCGAAGGCGTGCTCCCCACCGGTTTGTTGTGGATATGAAGGGTGCCGTGCTCATGCTTTCCACACCGCCTGCAACAACTATGTCGGCTTCTCCTTCACGGATGGCCTGGAAGCCGAAAGCGACCGCCTGCATCCCTGACCCGCAGGTAGCTGAAACTGAGATGCCAGGCGTTTTGACCGGTACCCCGCCCTTAACGGCTGCAATGCGGGCGATGTTGTCTGCGATGGGATCAAAGCAATTGCCCATGAACACGAGATCCACGAGACCCTTTTCAATCTGAGCTCGTTTGATCGCAGATTGAATGACCAGCACGGCCAGCTCCGTAGCGGGAACTTTGACCAATGACCCACCGAAGCCCCCGATGGGTGTTCTTGTTGCGCTAACGATATAAACGTTCTCTTGCATGTCAACCTCCTTACTATCGACCTTTGAAATCTAGTTTTCTTTTTTCAAGGAAGGCAGTGATGCCTTCCTCAGCATCTTCCGTCAAACAGGACATGGGGGCGCCAGGGTCGACTCCAGGATGAGCCCTTTTTTCAAAGGCATGTTCAATCCCTCGGTTACAGCTTCCATAGCGAATCTTACGGCCAACGGGGCGTTCTTGGCGATTTTTTGAGCCATCTCCTCACAGGCTTTCATTAGCTCTTGCCTGGGCACGACCCGATTCACTAGGCCAAAAGTAAGGGCCTTTTCCGCATCAATGATCTAGGCATTAAGCTCGATTGACTTGGGATTCTTGGCGTCGGACCAGTCGTAAAATCCCTTTTTGGTCTTAAGTCCAAGGTAGCCCAGCATAACCATCTTTCTTAGAACGGGAGGTGGCGCATACCGGCTTTCCCTATACTCCTCGAACATCGTGTTGCTGGCGTTGAATATAAGGTCCAGGCCAATGAAATCCGCCAGCATAAGGGGGCCCATGGGGTGGTTGAGCCCCAGCTTCATTGCTGTGTCAATGTCCTGAACGCTTGCAACGCCGGTTGCTGCCGCACGCATGGCATCCAGCATAAAAGGGGTAAGAAGCAAATTAACAATAAAGCCTGAATTATCCATGGCGAGTACTGGAACCTTGCCCAGGGACTTGACAAAATCCAGGGCGATTTTCACGATTTCGGGAGCTGCGGATATGGTTTTGACGACCTCCACAAGAGGCATTACAGGTGCGGGCTGGAAGAAATGCATCCCAAGGAATTGCTCTTTCCTGGAGATGACTCCTGCCATCTGAGTAATGGAAAGAGAAGAAGTATTGCTTGCAAAGATCGCATCTGTCCTGCATATGGTGTCCAGGGCCTTGAACAAATCGGTTTTTATCTGCAGGTCTTCAAAAATGGCCTCTATGATAAGATCGCAATCCCCTATAGGCTCCAGAGAAACGACCCCTGTAAGCCTCTTTAGCGTCGACTCCTTGGCCTCCTGAGTCATGACCTCCTTTTTGACAAGCTTTTCAAAGGAGGCTTCCACCCTCTCCAGGCCTTTATCCAGTAAAGCCTGGTCAGTTTCCCGCACGATGACCTCATAGCCACCCGCGAGAACCACCTGTGCAATTCCGGAACCCATGGTCCCACATCCGATAATTCCCACTTTTCTTATCGCCATTCCTCTCCTCCTAAAACTTTCCCAATAATTGACGTGCTATGGTGATTTTCTCCATCTCCTTTGTAGCCTCATAGATTTCAACGATCTTGGCATCCCGGTAAAAGCGCTCAATATCATACTCGTTAATATAGCCGTAACCTCCATGCATCTGGAGGGCATCGTCCGTCACTCTCACCCCTGTCTCACCTGCCAACCACTTCGCCATCGCGATCAACCTTGGATCCCGTTTGCCATTATCCAGAAGCCAGGCCGCCTGGTAAGTGAGAACCCGGGATGCTTCCACCATGGTAGCCATCTCTGCCAGTTTGAACTGGATGGCCTGAAATTTGCCAATGGGCTGTCCAAAGGCATTTCTCTGTTTTACATGATTGATGGCTTGATCAAGGGCCCCCTGCGCCACCCCGACACCCTGGGCAGCGGCCAATACCCGGTTCATATTGAAAAGTTCCATGACCTGAGGAAAACCCTGTCCCTCTTTTTCTCCAATGAGATTTTCCTTGGGAATTTTTACATTATTGAGGACTATTTCCGCTGTATCTGAAGCCCTGATGCCCAATTTCCCTTTCAGCTTGTTTGCCTGAAAACCGGGGCGATCGCTTTCTACAATAAAAATGGAATAGCGTTCATTTCTCGACTTTGCTTCGGGGTTTGTCAGGCAATAGACGGCCAAATAATCAGCGATGCTTCCATTGGTGATGAACATCTTAGTGCCGTTAATTACATATTCATCGCCATCTTTTACCGCTGAGGTCGTAACGGCAAAGATATCACTGCCCGCATCGGGTTCCGTAGTAGCGGCGCCCATGATTGCTTTGCCGCTCGGAATGAGTGGAAGGTACTTATGTTTCTGTTTTTCCCTGCCGTATTCCTGGATTAATTCGGTGCCAAAGGCCGTCAACAGCACACATCCGCATCCCGGATCGACCCTCCAAAATTCTTCCATGATAAGAGAAGCCTCGAAAAAACCGAGGCCCGCACCACCATACTCCTCTTTGATGAAGACACCGACAAAACCAAATTCACAGGCCTTTTTCCAGAGGTGCATGGGGAATTCTTCCTTTTGGTCATACTCTTTAGCAATATCCCTAATTTCTCCTTCAGCAAACTCCCGTGCCGCACTTTTTATATCCCTCTGTTCTTTGGAAAGCTGAAAATTCATATTCAATCTCCTAACCAATGCTTGAGTTAGTTTTAGTTTGAAAAGCGACGTCCACCGGGGGTGGATTCTTTATTGGCTATATTAGCCTAACCGTTCAGTATCTAATATCTATCCATTTAGTTTGTCAAGAAGATTTAAAAATTTTTTTATGGATGAAATTTCTGAGCAATGGCGTTTATAAAGTCATTTAAGCTAGTGCAAGATCGACGGCATGCCTTATCTAACCATAATGTGATATTTGATAGGCAATTGAGTTAAATCCATTCGTGCTGAACAATAAAAGCAGAGAATAACTCATGGTATTTAAAAAAGACTAAATCAAAAGAAGAAATAAAAAAAGACTTGACGTTAAATAAATTGATCGGTAAATAGAAACCAACCGTTAAGTATTTATTATTAGGAAGATTGGGTAGAATGAAGCGAAGCGAAGAAACAGAGAAAAAAATTATCCAGGCTGGTCTTGAGCTGTTTGTCCGAAAGGGCTATCACGGTACCTCCATCAATGACATCACCCAAAAAGTAGGTCTCACAAAGGGTGCGCTTTATTCCCATTTCAACAGTAAAGGCGAGCTGCTCCTCCGGATTATTGACGAATACAGGCATCATTTCCTTGATGAAATGATGCGGGCCGTCACTGAATACCAGGGCGACGCCATAGAAAAACTTCATCATGCCATCAGCTTTAATTCTAAATTCGCGTTGGAGAATCAAGATCTTTGCATTTTCTTGACCTTTCTTACTACGGAACTGAATGCTGACGTGGATTTCGAGCCTCCGCTCAGGAATGTTTACCAGGAATATCAGAAGTTTATCAGCCAATTGATCCAACGGGGAATAAACCAGGGCCTCTTGAAGAAGGATATTGATCCCGATTTAACAGCGCTGACTTACATAGCCTTGCATGATGGTGTCTTGCACCAGTGGGTTCTGAATCGTTCTTACATTGATGGGGAGCAATACGTGAAAACCTTCAGGACTGTTTTTATGGAAGGCTTAAAGCCCTAAGGTGGTAACTCCCGGAATGATTTGTTGAGTTCTGTCCTTTGAATTTGTATTCTTGTAAGTGTAAGAATTTAGTAGGTTGGGCCGGGGCCGCTGCTTCAAAGAGAATGGGATTGGCGACAATCCCATATTTTGCTCTTATTGAAAGTCCAAATTGAGGTGATATACTAATATCACATTCCATCAAGAATACCTTTTCAGTGTACTAGTTTAAAGGCACCCGTTTTGCGTGTTGTAATTGACTCTTAATTGGAATTAAAGGGAAAAGAAATTATGTCAACCATGGGCATTATTAGAAAAATCAAACACCTTCCCTTAATTGCTTTACTTCTAATCCTGACATATCTGGCCGGCGGAGGTCATATTGACAGGTATTTTGAGATGTTCGGAATGCACAAGATCACTGCTTCAAATGAGCAATACCTGCAAAAATCCTTTGACAAGGCATTAAACGGATTCCTGGTCCTCTCGGGAATCAAGATGGGTCTTGCCGTGGTGGAGGGAAGTGAAATTGGTATTGGAT
>CAZENC010000029.1:0-16453 GCA_964513115.1 uncultured Desulfobacteraceae bacterium
ATGTTCCAATCGCAGGAGAGTAAAGCCGCTTGTAAACAATCCGCACTGCCAGTGGGTCTATGACCTCCACAGTCTTAACCGGCTCATAGTCCGAGGTCCGGGGAGAAAGGTTCTTTGGATCCATGATCGCGTCATAGGTGAATTTGACATCGTATGCATCAAAGACATGGCCGTCATGAAACTTCACATCGGGCCGGAGATAAAAAACCAGGACAGGATTGTGTTCGGTGGCAGGGAGAAGTTGCCCAGCATATGCAATAAGCTTTTCCTTGGCTACATGGGGTTGCGTACTCACATATTGTTCTCCCTGAAAAGAGGCGAAATAGTCCTTGCCTAAAATCTGTGTAAGATTCCGAAAAAAATCCTGGTCAACTCTGGCAAGGGTCAATTTGATCCTGTCCGGAGCCCTGACGGTTACAGTTATTTGTTGTTTATTCTTATTCTCACCAGGCACCTTTTCCTTCCTGGTTACCTGAAACTCCCTGGCAGGTATTACGGAAATATCCGTGATATTGTCCAGCACGGTCTTTAGCGCTGGATTTGAGACATCACTCTTTTTCTTTGCCCTAATGAGAAGCCCTGCAATTGATTTACCGCTGATCTCATCCAGACCGGGAACCCTTGCCGCTTTATTCACAAAGAAATATGCCTCCTCATATACTTCCCATGAGGTTGCAAGACGTCCCCTGAAACGCAGTTCCTCATCACGGTCAATGAGACCCTCAAAGACCATGCCCTCGATCTGGCTGCTGGACATATCTGCTGTTAAAATGGGATTTAAAAGGCTGGCATCCCCTATGGACGCGGTAATGTATTCATTGAGGCGTTCGGGGTTTCCCCGCGTCTGCTCCTCGTAGGTCGGCACCCACAGATAGGACTGGAGCAAAATGGCTATGACCAGAAGGGGTGCAATTATGAGGATACGTTTGATTATCATAAAAGAAAACCGGACCTGTTACCAAAAATTATTTAACCATCTAACTATATGTTTTTACTGGACAAAAAATGCTAAGTCATAACCATAGGCAATAAGGATTTGGTAGTCAAGAAAAAACGCGAACATAGAGTTCATCCTGTTAATGAGATCGTCTCGAGACAACACACGACTGTGACAATGGAGGTTGAAGTTTTGCTCCGCATAGACATCTTGGGCTACTTCTGATATTATATCAAACAATTAAAATTAACAGAATTCACACAAAAAAATATAACACCCCATGTGCTTACATACTCATTTGCCCACCCCGCAGCTTATGCAGTCGCTGGGCCGACGAAATAATGGTCCTGTACTTTATTCTAATTCGCTGTGCCATGCATTATTAACTGAAGTCTGAACTGTATGGAAATTAATGTTTCGACATCCTTTCCGGGGCCGCTTACGCAGGAAAGATTCTCTGTCAAAATCATCGATGGCCGGGATGTGAAAAAATACAAAGGAACATATGATGCCGGTGAGTCGGCATTTAAATTGTTCGAAAATGAAAAAATCGTCCTTGAAAACCAAAGGGTTAAGCTTTCAGGCAAAAAAACATTTTTGGGACATCAAAGATACAAAATAAGCTGGGAGGGAAAGGAAATCGCTTTCCCAAATAAATCCTATCTCAACAGAAAAATAATTTTTAATGAAAAACACTACTCTTTTCCCAGACTATTCAAGCCCTCTATTTATGACTTAAAACTTGAATTCCCACTAAGAACCCGGATATGGAGAAGAAAAGTTAAAAGTTTCTGCACGACTACAGAACCGCACAAGATCATGCTGGCAATTGCAATAACAATATTTGTGTGGTTCACATGGAATGCGCTTCCCGCGGACTGACATTTAAAAGTATAAATTGTATGCGCTCTGGGATGAGGGCAAGAGGCCTTCTCCGCGGCCATCGATTTCACGTCAGATATAACCATTTTTCAATGAAAACATAACATAAAGGGGCGGACCATGGGCATAGACAAAAAAGGCAAGCCTTTGATTCTGTGTATCGTCATCACAGCTGTTATTTATTTTGCGTGCTGTGATGCGGCATCAGCCAAGGCACTTACCTATAAAAATCCTGTCAAAGACCCGGATATTGATGTGGATATTTATCTTGATGGATGGACGCATGCCAACGCAGTTACAAGACTAGCTAATGGCAACACCCTGATCAGTCTTAGAAATTTTAACATTGTTGTCGAAGTGGACCCTCAGGGGAAAGTTATAAAAACTCTTGGAAAAGGTATTCTTTATTATCCGCATGACCCGGAAGTTATTCCAAATGGCAATATCCTTTCAGCAACACAGAGACCACTTCTATCATTCAGGCCTTTAAAAATTGACTTTTCTGTAAACCCTCCACACGTTGTGGAGTTTGATCCGAGGACCGGTCAGATTGTCTGGAAATTCGAGAGGTCGCAGTGGGGACGTCAACTTCCCAGAGATGCCGACAGATTGCCAAAAGGGAATACTCTGATTACGGGGACAACGGAAATAATTGAGGTCACTCCGAACGGCGAAATTGTCTGGCGACTCAGGGGGAAAACGAAAATGGAAAAGGGAGATGCCCCGAGAAAAGGCTTCTACAAGGCTGAAAGGATTGCCCCTCATTGATCATTGAAAGAGAAAGAATGCGTGTCATTTTCCATGGCGTTGAAGCTGGGAACGCAAATCCTTTTGGAGACAAAAAATATGACAACTAAACAAACTGTATTTGAAAAGACGTATGAAGGTTACCTGGCACAGGTTAGCGAAATAGATCTTCATTGCGTAAAACAAAACCTGGGTGTAGCGGTACAAGGAAATAAAATTATAATTCCTTTATTCGGTAAACCCCATAAGGTCTCTGAAAAGGGTATTACTGATCCGTCAGGTAAAAAGCCAACCCTTGACATATGTGTTATCCTTTTTAAATACCTTCTTCTATGCCCGGATGTCTTCCCAAAAGAAAAAGAATGGGTCTCCTTTCGGGGACTTAAAGATTCGGGTCCTTTAACAAAATATTTTGCAAATGACGTAGAAAGGGCAATCGCCACATATTTTGCTGGAAAACTCGAGGAGATGGAAGAGGCAAGCAAAGCTTTGGGAGGATATACACCCGCTATTGAAGTTACTTATGATCTGTCCATGCAATTCGATGCCCTTCCGCAGGTTCCTGTTATTATGCTTTATAACGATACGGATGATGAATTTTCGGCCAAATGTTCCATGCTTTTTGAACGACGGGCGGAAAGTTATCTGGATGCGGAGTGCCTTGCTATGATTGGGAGACTTCTCTTCACCTACCTTACAAAGGCCGGAAATTTCGTCTAAACCTTTTGGTGATGTTCCAGACTGTTCACGTCTTGAAAGGCATAAGTTTTTCTGGAATAAAAAATGGTTGCCGGATTGCTAAGGGATCAAATGTCTGAGATGGAGAGCGAGCCGACTATCTTTCATGTTTCAGGAACTGGGTGTTGCAATTTAAGGCAAAAATCATTAATCTTTTAACCATATGGAGAGTGTCCGAGAAGTTCTTATTAAAACCAATCCATTAGAGGAAGGAGGTAGTATCATGGAAAAAAGTTACTCGAAAAAGCTGCTCTTCGTTTCGCTCTGCTCACTGCTGCTGATTTTTGCCGCGCAAGACGCCCAGAGTGCGTTCACCGCATTTGATTTCAACCCGCAGGTGAAGGCCGGACAATATAAACAAAAAGTGGATAATCTTTTGATTATCCTGGATGCCTCCGGTTCCATGACCGAAAGATACAAAGGACAGCCGAAAATTGCCCTTGCCAAAGAGACAGTAAGCAATATGAATCAGACGATTCCCGAGCTGTACATGGTCTCCGGACTCAGGGCCTTCGGCAAAATCCAGTCCGCATTTTCAGTCGAAAACGACCTTGTTTACGGGCCAGCACTCTATTCAACGGCAGGACTTAATGAGGGCCTGAATGCAGTAAGAAGGGCTGGCGGCCATACGCCGCTGGCAGAGGCTATCAACTATAGCACCGAAGATTTGAAAACAGCTCTGGGAAAAATAGCTGTCATTATCTTTAGCGATGCCAAAGAGGTGGGTGGTAAGCCGGTGCTGGCTGTAAAGGATATGAAAAATCAACTCGGTGATAGAGTTTGTATCTACACTGTGCTGATCGGAGATGATTTAGAAGGCAAAAAGATCATGGATCAGATTGCCCAGGCTGGCATGTGTGGCTTCGCTACGAGTGCGGATGCGCTCGATTCCGGCCAAAGCATGGCGGATTTCGTGGAAAGGGTCTTTTTGGTCAAATGTCTTGACAGTGATGGTGACGGCGTATACGACCCTGCAGATCAATGTCCCAACACTCCCAAAGGTGTCCCGGTCGATTCAAAAGGCTGCCCGTTTGACAGTGATGGAGACGGTGTTTACGACTATCTTGATCAATGTCCCAACACTCCCAAAGGGGTAAAGGTTGATGCAAAAGGGTGCCCGTTGGATACCGACGGAGACGGTGTCTATGATTATCTCGATAAATGCCCCGGTACGCCAAGGGGTGCACTGGTTGACACAAGGGGATGCTGGGTGCTTGGAGGTGTGCTTTTTGATACGGCCAAATGGAATATCAAGCGCCAGTATTACCCCGTGCTGGAGGAAGTCGTCCCGGTTTTAAAGGCAAATCCTTCATTGAAGATGCAAATCGCAGGGCACACGGACAGCCGTGGTTCAGCGGAATATAATCAGAAACTTTCCGAAAACCGCGCAAAGGCGGTCAAAGAGTATCTCGTAAAAAGAGGCATCAAGGCTGGAAGTCTAACAACCAAGGGTTATGGTTTTACTATGCCGATAGCCCCGAATGACACCCCTGATGGTATGGCCAAAAATCGAAGGGTCGAGCTAACTCCCATCCGTTAGTAAACAGATCTCTGTTGTACTGTAACCACTTTGAACTTCCCCCTCCCCGACGGGAGGGGGAAAACTATTCCCTAAGTTCCCATCTCCCATGAGGACAAATACTTTTCCTGCTCGGATGTAAGATTATCTATCTCAACTCCCATGGATCTCAGTTTAAGCCGCGCAATTTCTTTATCGATTTCCGCGGGAACCGGATAGACCTTCTTTTTCATGTTTGCGTGTTCCTTTGACATATATTCCGCGCAAAGGGCCTGATTGGCAAAGCTCATATCCATAACACTGGACGGATGACCCTCGGCCGCCGCTAGATTTATAAGTCTGCCCTCTCCCAACACATATATCTTCCGATTATTTTTAAGGGTGAATTCTTCGACAAAATCCCTTATTGGACGACGTTCAACCGAAATTGCGGAAAGACCCGGGAGATCCAGTTCTACGTTAAAGTGACCGGAATTTGACACAATGGCACCATTCTTCATTTCAATGAAGTGTTCAGTGCGGATAACATTCATATCCCCCGTCAGGGTACAGAAAAAATCACCCAAAGGGGCTGCCTGGGCTATCGGCATTACCTGGAAACCGTCCATGACCGCTTCAAGTGCCCTTAATGGATCCACTTCACAGATGATCACATTGGCGCCATGGCCTTTTGCTCGGTTGGCCACCCCTCTGCCGCACCAGCCATAACCGCTTACCACGAAAGCACTGCCGGCCAGCAACCGGTTGGTGGCCCTGATAATACCATCTACCGTGCTTTGACCGGTCCCGTATCTATTGTCAAAGAGGTGCTTTGTGTTGGCATCGTTCACGGAAATTATAGGGAATTGTAACACTCCGGCCTTCTCCATACTCCTGAGCCGGATAACTCCTGTAGTTGTTTCCTCTGTCCCGCCAATCACATTGGAAATAAGTTCCGACCTCTCCTTTTCAGACAGATTAATTCCCCAATCACTGATAGAGGTTTCCATATCATCCCATTTTTCGAGAGCAATAAAATGTAGGGAGCTTACGAGATCAGCGCCATCATCCATGGTCAGATGCGGTTTGTGTTTCAGGGCCGAAAGAATGTGGTTGTAGTAGGTTGCGTTATCTTCTCCCTTAATCGAAAATACAGGGACCTCATCATCCGCTACCAAGGAGGCGGCCACGTCGTCCTGGGTGGAAAGCGGGTTGGATGCGCATACTACGACATCTGCGCCACCCGCCTTTAAGGTCTTGACAAGGCTCGCCGTTTCAGTTGTGACATGCAAACAGGCTGACAGTCTGAGGCCCTTTAGCGGTTTTTCTTCTGCAAATCGCTCTCGGATGGTCTTCAGTACGGGCATGCTCATCCCTGCCCATTCTATCCTTAAACGGCCTTTTCCGGCCAGATTGATGTCCTTAATATCATAGTCCATCTTCGTCTCCTTCTCCCTCACTCCTTGGTCATGAATACTCGGTCATATCATTATGCATCAGGCGGCTGGCAACAGTCAGTCCAGTTCTCTTGTATGTCAAAAAAGATTCTCAAACTTCTTTAAATTTTAGCTCACCTTTATTTTACAGCCTTCTTCAGGGTGTCCGTCATGTCTGTTTTTTCCCAGGTAAATTCGGGCAGTTCCCTGCCAAAGTGTCCATAGTTGCAGGTCTTTCTATAAATAGGCCTTAAAAGATCCAGCCTTTCTATGATCGCGGCAGGACGCAGGTCAAACTCTTTCTTCACGATTTCTGTTAGCTCCTGGCTTGATATGACCCCTGTGCTGTAAGCCCCGACAAGCACCGAAACGGGAAGGGCCCGGCCAATTGTATACGCCACTTGTATCTCACACTTTTCCGCCAGTCCGGCAGCCACTATATTCTTGGCAATATAGCGGCACATATATGAAGCACTCCTGTCCACTTTGGAAGGGTCCTTTCCTGAAAATGCCCCGCCGCCGTGGTACCCGAATCCTCCATAGGTGTCCATGATAATCTTTCGGCCGGTTAAACCGCAATCCCCTAAGGGGCCCCCTATCACAAATCTGCCTGTGGTATTAATAAAATACTGAGTATCTTTGTCCAGCATCTCCTTGGGTATCACATTCATAATCACTTTTTCGACGATCGCTTCCCGGAGAGTATCATAGTCCACATCAGGGTTATGCTGGGCCGCGATTACTACGGTGTGAACCCTAAACGGTTTGCCATCAGCATATTCTACAGTGACCTGGGACTTGCCATCCGGCCTGAGCCACGGGAGCTGCCCTGATTTCCGGACGTGGGCCAATCTAGCAGTCAGGCCGTGGGCCAGGTAAATAGGCATGGGCATGAGGGTTGGGGTGCCTTTACATGCATAGCCAAACATCAGCCCCTGATCTCCCGCACCCTGTTCCTTGAAAAGGCCGTCATCTTCGCTCACACCAATAGCAATATCCGCAGATTGCTTGTCTATTGTTGAGATCACCGCACATGTCTCCCAATCAAATCCCATCGAAGAATTCTTGTAACCAATATCCTTGATGGTATCTCTGACGACTTCCGGCAAATGCACGTAAGCCTCTGTCGTGATTTCACCCGCAATAACTGCCATCCCCGTGGTTACTAAAGTCTCACAGGCTACGCGAGATTTTTTATCCTGTTCGAGCATCTTATCCAGAATATGATCTGATATCTGGTCCGCCACCTTGTCCGGGTGCCCCTCGGTGACTGATTCAGATGTAAATAGAAAGTTTGAAGTTTTCATTTATTTCTCCTTTCACGTCTCAATAATTGAAGCCCCGGTCGATCAGCAACGGCGAAACTCCAAATGAAAGAAATCCCGTTAATTTGTATACACTCCATACATTTTCAAGTCTTGCTCAGAAGACAATTATCAATCAACCTTGTATTTCCGACACGTACTGCTAGAGCCAACAAATTATTATCTCCCAGCATTTCAATTTTTTCAAGTGTTACAGGATCGCACAGGCTGACATATTCGATTTCCGTAAAAGCGTGGCCCTTGATCAACGATTCAACGGCTTCTCTGATAACACTTGCCGTCCTTTCGCCGTCCCGAAACATTCTATCGGCGAGCTCCAGAGATTTTTTCAGGCACAAAGCGGATTTTCTTTCTTCGGCATTTAAATAGCTGTTACGGGAACTCATGGCCAGGCCGTCCTGTTCCCTTACCGTATGAACTCCTAAAATCTCAATATCCATATTGAGATCCTCGACCATACGGCTTATTACGGTCAATTGCTGATAATCTTTCTGCCCGAAAACCGCCAGATGCGGCTTTGTAGCATTAAACAATTTACAAACAACCGTAGTAACACCTTCAAAGTGCCCAGGCCTTGAAATCCCACACAGGTGCTGAGTCACCTTTTCGACATTCACCTTTGTCTGAAAATCCTCCGCATACATTTCCACCGCGGAAGGCATAAAAACCACATCTACTCCCACATCGCGCGCCTTTTTTAGATCACCCTCTGTATCCCTTGGATACTCAGCGAGATCTTCTTCGGGACCGAATTGGGTTGGATTGACAAAAATGCTGATAATCAGTCTATCAGAATGCTTTTTCCCAACCCTCATAAGCTCCAGGTGGCCTTCATGCAGATAGCCCATAGTGGGTACGAGTGCCACTGTGTAGCCCGCTGACCTGAATTCGTCAGATCTCTCTTGCATGCGCTCAATGGCCTCTATAATTTCCATAGTTATATCCCTGATACATTATGGCCACCCTCCTAAAAAAAAGGGCAGTTAAAAAAATCCCTTAACTTTCGAAACACAGCACAATAATAATATTTGGAGGCCATCAATACGCCATGGAACATTGGAATTCAAAAGCGTATTTAGCTATCATTGCCCGGCCGGTTTGTCAATGAAAGAACCTTAGTAAGGCACAAGAACTCCTCCATATCAAGCGTTTCAGCCCTTCTTTTGGGATCTATCTCACAGTGTTTCATTGCATTCAAAAGCACATCGCGATTAAATGATAAAGGAGCACCTGAAAGCGAGTTTATAAGTGTTTTTCGCCTGTGGGCAAACGCCCCTTTTACGACCTGCCTGAAACTGTGCTCATGAACCGTAGAATCCCTGGGATATGGTCTCTCAAAATCCAGATCCACGACCATTGAATCCACCTTTGGGCTCGGATAGAACGCCTCTTTTGATACTTCAATCAATACTGTAGGATTCGCATGGTATTGAACCAACAGGCTCATGGCACCGTAAGCCTTTCCACCCGGACAAGCGGTTATTCTCCGGCCTACTTCCAACTGAAACATCAAAACAGCCCTGGCGACCCGTTGTCGATCTCCTATAAGTTTTTCCAGAAATGGAGAGCTTATGTTGTAGGGCAAATTTCCGATAACGTGGATCTTAGATGAAGGAGCGGAATCCATCTCTCGGAAGTCCCACTTGAGGATGTCCTGGTTGATGAGGGTTACATTGGTGATACCAGACCTGTGTAGATGCTTTTCAAGTGAAAGGGTTAAGTTGCTGTCTTTTTCAACAGCTACAATATGGCAGACTCGTCGGGCAAGCGGCAACGTCAGGGAGCCCCTCCCTGGGCCGATTTCCAACACCATGTCAGATGCCTGAAATCCGGAAAGATTAATGATCTTCTGGATTATTCTCCGATCAACAAGAAAGTGCTGGCCCAGTCTCTTCTTGGGTCGAAACCTTTCTCCGCCTCTCTTGCCTGAGCTTTCGTGACTGCCAGCAGGCCCGGCTCTTATCGATGTGAATTGCGCCATCTCCTTTGTTCCTTCCTCGATCGACGCCAAGCCTTCAAATATTTGAAAAAGTGAAAAGAGATAAGATAGGATGGAGGCCCAAAAACAATGCCCATGACAAATCCTCCAACCAGAAAAGCCGCAACAATAGCGCCTCCCGCACCCATGATCTTCGCAACAAGTACCATTGGGGCTTCGCCGGATTTCACGGCAGTCATAATGGATGAAAAAATCGCTTTTCTCTCCGGAAGCCCTAATAGGAAAGTCCCAAGTTTATAACTGTAATAGTATAGAAAATACCAATTCAAAGGGTTACTGACCCAGGTGCCCAGGGCGGCAGTAATTTTGCTTGCTTTGAAGAATAGGGCCAATGTAACGGCGAGTGCGGTCTGGAAAGGTATAATCGGCATCATGCCGGCAAACACCCCGAGCGTCATGCCGAGAGCTAGTTCATGGGGCTCATCCCTCAATGCGATAAGTTTCAGATAATAATATCTAATTTGCCTTTCGAATTTCACAGTCAAAACACCTTAACAATACAAAAAACTTATATGGTTCCTCCCGCCCAAACAAACAGCTGACTTTCAGCTCGCGAAAGCAGATATGGGACAGGTATTAATCTCAAGGAAGGGACATGAGGTCCTGAATGGGGTACTTCGATCTTACATCCATGGACATATCAGCTCTCTCATCATTTAACAGGCGATTGTATCCGGCTGCCGCGATCATGGCTCCGTTATCAGTACAATATTCTGGACGTGGGTAGTACACTTGAATGCCCCGGCTTGAGCCGGCCACATTCATACTCATCCGAAGCCTGTCATTACAGGCCACACCGCCCGCCACTACCACATCCGCAACTCCCATCTTTTCCCTTGCGACCATCATCTTCTCAACAAGCACCTCCACTATCGATTCCTGAAAAGAGGCGGCAATATCGGCGAGAGCTACGCCTTCACCCTCTTCTTGGCTCTCACGCCATTTCCTGATGTATAGGGCTACCGCCGTCTTCAGGCCGCTAAAACTAAAATCAAAGGAATCGGGGGAAAGGAACGCCCTAGGAAAATTAATTTCGTCCTTACTTCCATCCCGGGCCAACTTCTCAATTACAGGACCTCCGGGATAACCCAGACCAAGGATTTTCGCCACCTTGTCGAATGCCTCGCCAGCCGCATCATCGAGCGTCTGCCCCATCAGTGTGTACTTCCCATAACCTTCAACATGGTACAGGCTGGTATGACCCCCGGACACCGTGAGTACAACAAAGGGGAAATCCGGACTTTCTTTCTCCAAAAAGATAGAAATGATATGACCTTCCAGATGGTTTATGCCTACAAGGGGGATATTGTAAACGTAAGAAAGCCCCTTTGCATAGTAAAGGCCCACCAATAGAGATCCTACCAAACCCGGCCCCACGGTTACAGCTATACCGTCCAAATCCCTCATGCGGATATTGGCCTTCAGGAGGGATTCCGATACCACGGGCATAATATTCCTGAGGTGTTCTCTGGACGCAAGCTCGGGGACAACCCCACCATGCGGTTCGTGGAGCTTGACCTGAGAATTGACCACATTGGACAGGACCTGTCGTCCATCCACAACGACTCCTGCAGATGTATCATCGCAAGATGTGTCTATTCCCAGAATAATCATCCTTCATTCAACATCCTGATAATCAATGTTTACCTGTACACAAAACTGGCGGGGGAGGGGCACCCTTCCCCGCCGAGTAAAAAGGTATTATACTGGGCGCTAATTGCTGGATGCCGAAAGCCCCCAACTTAATGGTTTAACCCAATTAAGGAATTACTCCTTGGTTACTCGTCCGTTTTGGGTGCTTTCTTAGAGCGGATCTCGTCAATCTTGGCAATAACCCGATTTAAGTGTGCCGCCATTTCACCCGCCCTCTGATATCGTTTCTCCAGATCCTTTTCAAGCGCCTTATCAATGATCTTTTCAAGTACGGATGGGATTCTAGGGTTAATTTCTCTTGGTGAGGGATGTTTTTCCTTTGCGATCTTGAACATCAAGGAGGTTATGTCCTCGCCTGTAAATGGCTTCTGGCCGGTCAGCAGCTCAAAAAGAACCACCCCGAGCGAAAAAACATCCGAACGGCCGTCAACCTTTTTACCTGACACCTGCTCCGGAGACATATAAGAAGGTGTCCCCAAAACAACCCCTGTCTTCGTTTTGGAAGAAGAAGTAATACGTGCAATCCCGAAATCCGTTACCTTTATCTCTTTAGTATCTCTCAGCATCATTATGTTGGCGGGCTTGATGTCCCGGTGGACAATATCCTTGGTGTGGGCATAATCCAAGGCTTGCGCAACATCAGCCACAACGGCCAAGGTTTTGCGCATCGGAAAAAGATTGTCCGGTTTAGTGAACTCCTCCAGATCTCCTCCCTCCAGATATTCCATTGCAATATAGGCCAGATCGTGTTCTTCTCCACAATCATAAATAGTGACAATATTCGGATGGGTCAACAGACCAGCTGATTCCGCCTCCCGGAAAAATCGCTCTTTCATTTCATCCAGCGAGTCTTCGTCGAACTCCGAAAGCGTGATCGTTTTAATGGCCACCGTCCGGCGTATTTTAGGATCCTGTCCCTTGTAAACCACACCCATGGCCCCCCGACCCAATTCGCCCATTATTTCGTACCTCCCAAGGGTGGGCTTGGTTTCCAAGTCCATAAGCGTGGCACCTATGTCTCCAGGGTGCTTTCCCGCTGATGTCCCAAAGATCATTGTGGCCTCGGCATCCTTCAACTTTGGAATTCGTTCGTCCAGATCTTTGAAGTTTTTACCGTCCTCAACAATTAATTTATAAGATGCCAGGGCCTTGGAAAACTGCCTCTTTCTCTCATAATCGAGGCCCAAGTTATAGAGCAGGTCTTTGACCCCATCTTCTTCAATTGAGAGGTGCTGGAATTTTTCGAACGCGAGATCGAGCATTCCCTGCTGCTGAAAAGAAATTCCGAGCATCTTGTTGGTCTCAAAAGAATCGGCCTCAACCTGTTCCTTTTTCTTTTCAGTAATCAGAAAGCGTTTGGAAATGATCAATACATATCCCAAAATCAAAAGCAATATTGGTGGTGTAATCCTTAGCCAGATGTTAGAGGAAAAAAAGAGAAATGTGCCGACCCCGCTATAACCCACCAGAAGTCCCAGGGTTGTAACAGCCCCGGTCCCGGCTTTCAACCTCGGAAGGACAAAAGTTAAAAAAAGCCCGAAAAGGATGAGAACCGCCAATTCCGTCAGAGGAGTCCAGTGAGGGCGAGAGAAAAAACCCTGATTTAAAATGCTGGCAACTGAATTTGCAACCACTTCCACCCCTGGCAGATTTCCGGATACCGGTGTAACAAATCTATCTCCAATACCCGGGGCGGTGGGGCCTATAATCACAATCTTGTCCCTGAAAAGGCTGGTCTGAACCTGGTTGTTGTATACCTTTGTAAAAGGCGTTTGGTGAAAGGCTACGGCAGGCCCTTGATTCCACTTAATCAGTGTTCCCATCTGGGCATCAACTGCCGTTACCTTGATTGTTGATGAGGGGCTGACCTTCAGATTTATTCCTTCACCCAGTGCCACGGTCAAGTCCTCGTCATTAAGCCCTTTATATAGCTTGACAATGGCCAGGGGAAAAGAAGGAAAATATGTGCCCTTAAGATAACCCAACACGTGGTTTTGCTTACGGACATATCCATCCCGGTCTGTGAAAAGATTGAGATGGCCTATTCCAGCCGAGACTTCGGCAAAGGAAGGGAGAAGCGGCTTTACCTTGGAAAGCCATATAAGTGAAGATATGGCCCATTCCTGGTTTGCACCTTTTATCTTTTTAAAGGCATTCTTGGCGATGAAATCGGGTACCTCTGTATCGCGACCTGCACTAAGGGTGTCGAAGTAAACTGGCAGTACAACATTACCAGCATTCTTGAGAGCCGTATAGAGCTTGGCGTCATTATCCAGGTTGGCCACTGCTTCAGACAAATCCTCGTAAAAGGCAAGTCCGGGTCCTTGCTGTGCAAGCCCCGCCTCCTCAAAGTCTTTCCTCAAGCGCCTGATGGCCTTAAGACCTGCACTTTCCTCCGGTTCGGTAAATAGTATGTTCAGTGCGATGACTTTGGCTCCAGCAAGAGAAAGATTCTGGATGCCCTGTGCAAGGATATTTCTCGGCCATGGAAACCGCCCCAGTTCCGACAGGTCATCGTCTGAAATCACTACCAGTTCAATATCGGGATTTCTCTCGCCAGACGCAGCCAACCTTGTCCTGAAATCAAAGGTCTTCATTTCTATTGCGTCGGTAAAATCCAAAATCCCGGTGAAGGTAATGAATAGAAAAAACAGGGTTACTAGCAATCCAACCAACCAGTCAGGAACAGTCTGCTTTATTCTCATGGCAAAACCTTTCTGTTTTTTAAAGTCCCTTATAACACCAGGTAAGGACTTACCTTTATATAAAGTTTTCGGCCGATACCCGGAACGGACATGAGTTCATCCAGGCTCTTAAAACCGCCCCTTCTGGCCCTCTCGCAAACAATCGCACTGGCAATTCCGGGACCTATCCCCCGAATTGCAGTCAAGCCGTCTAAGGATTCCCTGTTGAGTGAAATTGGTATCCGTAGGGTAATCTTGTAAAAGGCCGACATTTCGCCCCTGAAAACCCTGTGCTCATTTTCGTCTCTCAGGACCTCAATATCCGATCCGGAGTCATACAGGATGGCCTCAGAAGATAGGCCTTTTTCAGTTTCAGACACCAATCCTCCTGCCCTACCCACAAGGCTTTCCAAATCAGGCAACTGAGAGAACCCATAAATCCCTGGTCGTGTTATGTTCCCTGAAATTCGTACAAAAACCTTTTCTTCGTGCGCAATCCTGCCAGGAGGGGGCAAGCTTAAATTGTATTTTATAACATAAAGGGCAAGAAGGATGAAAAGTAAAAGGAAAAATTCTCCCTTACTATCATTGGCCCATTTTTCGTTCATCATCCAACCCAAAAGCCTCATGAAGGGCGCGAACGGCAAGTTCCGTATATTTTTCCTCTATGACGCAGGAAACTTTTATTTCAGAGGTGCTTATCATAATAATGTTAATGCTTTCCCTTGCGAGGACCTCGAACATTTTTTGAGCAACACCGGCATGACTTCTCATTCCCACGCCAATGATAGAGACCTTGGCAATATTCTCATCGCCCAAGACCTTTTCTGCTTCAATTTCTTTCGCCACATCGCTCACGAGCTTCATGGTCTTATAAAAATCGCCCTTGGGCACAGTAAATGTCATGTCCGTGAACCCATCTTCGCTCATGTTCTGAACTATCATATCAACCACGATACCGGCCTTAAGAACAGGCTCGAATATTCGAGATGCAATCCCAGGCCTATCTGGCACCCTTTTTATTGTGATCCTGGCTTCGTTCTTGTTATAGGCTACTCCTGATACCAGAACCCGCTCCATATCCTTCGTTTCAGCAATCACCATAGTACCCCTTTCCTCTGCAAAAGTCGATCTTACATGGATCGGCACGTTATACTTCTTTGCAAATTCAACAGAGCGAATTTCCAAAACCTTAGCACCGAGGCTGGCCATTTCAAGCATTTCATCATACGAAATAGTATCCATTTTTTTGGCATCTGGGCAGATGTCTGGATCAGTGGTGTAGACCCCGTTAACATCTGTAAAAATTTCGCAGACATCGGCTTTCAAGGCCGTTGCAAGAGCAACGGCGGTAGTATCTGAGCCACCTCTTCCCAGGGTAGTGATGTTGCCGTCATCGTCAAGACCCTGGAAGCCGGCAACCGTAACAATTCGGCCCTTTTCCAATTCATTTGTGATTCTCTCGGTTTTCACCTCGTGAATTCGGGCTTTTCCGAATAAATGATCAGTATAAATGGCCGCCTGGAAACCAAGGAGAGACCGGGCATCATACCCCATGGATTTTATTGCTATAGCAAAAAGGGCCACGCTGACCTGTTCACCAGTAGCCATGAGAACATCCAGTTCTCTGGGATTGGGGTCATCGGTCAATTCATGAGCCAGTTTGATCAAACTGTCAGTATGCCCTTCCATGGCAGACAAAACAATTACCATCTGATTTCCTTGCCTGTGGTAATCAATAACCTTTTGGGCGACACTCTTTATCTTTTCAATACTGCCAACGGAGGTGCCGCCATATTTTTGGACTATCAAAGCCATCTAGCAACCTCAATCCAACTGCCTTTGAATATCGTTTAGTATCTCAACGGCCCGTGCATGATAGCCGGACAGGGTTATTTTTCGCAAACGATCATCCACTATTGCAAATTCAACCCTCACACTCGAATCAGGTAGGATTGCCGGCCATCGATCAGCCCATTCCATGGCCACAACACCATCCTGATAGAAGTATTCATCGAGGCCGGCGGAAACGAAATCAGAAAGGTTTTCCAGTCGATAAGCATCCATATGAAAAAATGGATACCGGCCTTCGTACTCATTGAGCAATGAAAAAGAGGGGCTGGTAATGACACTTTCTGGAGATACCCCAAGACCTATGGCTATTCCCTTAGCAAAACAGGTCTTTCCACTCCCGAGTTCTCCTACCAAGGCGATCACATCGCCTTTACACAAAACTGAACCCAGTTTTTGGCCCAGTTTGATCGTCTCCCGATCAGCAACCGTATTGTATATCAGCTCCCGTTCATCCATCAGTGTGCAGTGTTCAGCCTTTCCTTGATACTTTTCATCTTTAATCCGTTAAACTCGGATCTCAGCCAATCATCATGTGGCCGAGTAAAAACCTAATTTTGAGAGCTGAACGCTTATATATCACACATCCCCTTCATTCAATGGATAAGGGTCCTTAATAAATCCGTCTTGCCTATAACGCCTACCAGTCGATTTCCATCCATAACGGGGATCGTTGATATCTTCTTCTGCTCCATGATAGTGG
>CAZENC010000030.1:0-16215 GCA_964513115.1 uncultured Desulfobacteraceae bacterium
CCCTTTTCAGCAACGAGGGCATATACCATCTTTTCATTGATATTCAGAAACTCGGCCACCTCCTTGGTGTTTAGCAGGGTCTTCTTCTCCATCGTCTTAGGCACCTCCCCTTTCAGGTCTATAGAACAATACGTTAATGTGTAATTATTTGTCAATATTTTTTTACTGCTAAATTTGTTTGGTTTTAGACTTACTCATAATTACTTTAAATGCCTAATAACGCTAAGCACAGTCCTTCCTGGATGAGAAATGAAAATTGATAATAATCTGTTGCAAATTGGGACATTCTTGCCTTATTAAGAAAGATACTTTAATATGAGTTCGGTCAATAAAAATGAAATCAAAACCCAAAAAGCTAAGTTCGCTTCGCAGGTATGACCCGATTTTTTTGAGGATTATCCCTCCGTTGGCCGCGCTGTTGATCAAACTTCTTATGCTTTCTTGCCGCGTTACCAAGGTGGAAGGACAGGAAAGGCTGCGGGAGGCCCTTGAACGATCTGGCGGTAAGGTCATTTATGTCACGTGGCACCAGAGGCTGTCTTACCATTTTCACCACTTTGGGTCCCGCCATCTCACTATGATGATCAGCAATAGCCGGGACGGAGAATATGCGGCCAGGGTGGCAAAGCGGCTTGGTTTTAAAAGTATTCGCGGTTCGTCTACCCGCGGCGGATCAACAGCGCTAATGAAAATGACACAGAAGATAATGGAAGGCGAACCGGGCAACACGCTGGTGTGATGAGTATTTCGGGCATGAAAAACCATGGCGTAAGGTCAAAAAAAAGGGCACCCCCGAGTTCGGGTCTATACAATATGAATAGATGTCCCGGTGCAGTCAAGGCACTTTTACCCGGACTGTTATCAGCCCAGGTTTTGGCCACTATCCAGGTCTACCTATCCAACGCCGACCTTTATAGGAAACTTGTAGCCGTAAAGGCAGCCGGCTACATGGCAATACCAAACCAGGAGATCATGAACGGTCTTCAGAAATTCGGTCCCGCTTTTTTCGGGGGGCTTTTTTTTACGCTCACTGCCGGAGCCGCCATATCCATCTTAGCTCTGGCCGCGGTCTGGATATGGGATCGCCTTTTCTTGAGAAACAAATTCGTTCTGATTCTCATTTCGCTTATCTGGATAGGATTCCTCTGGCAGGTAAACAATAAGGGCTTTTGCCCCATGGTTACTGCCTATTTTCTTGTCATTCCTGCTGTGGTTATCGCTGCAGCCTTGAGATCCATGCCTTCACAGCGTGATAAGAACATCTGGTTACACGGAGTAGTTCAATTTGTTCCGATCGTCCTGCTGGCACTGTTATGGACCTCTCAAATAGACAGCCGCCTGTTTTTAAACCTGAGGGACCATTTCCTCTTGTCTAACACTTTAGGGACAAAGATTAACGACTTTTACTACAAGTACACCCTCTATCCGGCCGAGGCCTTAAAAACTCAAGACCAGAAAATTCTCAAGACCTGCAACCTTGAGCACATAAAGAAAAAGCGTACTAAGGAACTGTTGGAAAAAGAATTGCTCAAGCACGACTATCTTTGCGTAGGAAATGATTTTAATGTTGATCTGAAAATAGAGGGAAACAACAACACTCTGGTCTTCAGAAATTCGGGCAAAATCATTCTAAAAACCACACTTACTGAATTTCTTTTCATACCACAAAATATCCTCAATAAATTCTCCTTAAAGAGCGACAGAAATAGCTTTTTTCGTGAGTTCACATTGCTCTCCCTTTTGGTAGGATTCCCCATCACATTGTATGTTATGCTTTATACCTTGTTCCATTCGATATCGCGCTTTTTTCTGGGGGCAACCACATCCTCGGTTCTTGCTTCAATCCTCTGCCTTTTGGCCGGCGTTGCAACACTGGCTTACTTTCATTCTGGTAGAGTTGAGAATATTAATTTGAAAGACCTGGCTGGGGCCCTGGAGTCCGAACGCTGGCAGGAAAGGGTAACAGCCTTGAAGATGATTGGCCGCAAAGGAATTGAGGTAGGCAGATTTAAGGCCTATGAAAAAATACTCGAAAGTCCTCATATAGTTGAACGATACTGGCTGGTAAGGGCTTTGGGTGTTAGCAGACAACCTGAAACATACAAACGGCTACTCTTATTTTTGGATGACCCGCATACCAATGTGGTTTGCATGGCCCTTTATTCATTAGGTAGAAGGGGAAACATGGAATCCGCTAAAAGGATTATGACTGTGCTTGAAACATCCGCTCACTGGTATGAACAGTGGTATGCCTATAAGGCCCTGAGGAACCTTGGATGGAATCAAACAAGATCGAACTAAAACCCCTACTCATATCCATTGCAACAATCGTCTCCGTTGAGGCCGCCGCAAGATGCTTGACTCCAAGATGCACCTGCGACCCGTTAATTATTTTTGGTACGGCACGAATCCTTGAAATAACAATGATTATACTGATTGTTTTAAATTGGGGGAAAGGTATATCTTCCATTGGATTGGTCCCATCCAAGATGGTTCAAGGATTCAAAAAGGGCCTTATCTGGTCGGCAGGCTTTGGAATAGCCACCGCCTTCGTTTTTATTGCATTATTACTTATTGATATCGATCCCTTTGCACTTATAAAGGCCAACCTGCCGGAAATGCCCGGTGAAATTATCCTTTTTTTCTCTGTTGCCGGGGTGATAGGACCCATAGCGGAAGAAGCCTTTTTTCGTGGAATACTCTATGGCTTTCTGAGGCGCTGGGGCATCTTGATTGCTCTGGTTGTAAGCACCCTGCTATTTGTGCTAGCTCACCCTATCGCTTATCTCCTTTCCCTGCCCCAGGTTGTGGGAGGAATCCTATTTGCCGTTTCTTATGAAGTGGAAGGAAGCTTAATTGTTCCCATTACAATCCATGTCATAGCCAACATGGCCATATTCACTTTATCGGTGATTTTTTAGAGAGGGTCGACTGCACCTCAGGAGTAGATGCGGCCTTAAGAAGAGTGCCATGCCGAGCCTTGGCCATTAGAGACGACCAATAAAACATTACAAATTATGGCGTATATATCGTGGACGGGCCATGGGGATCTCTTTTCAAAAATCGCATTCGGACTTCTGCCGAAAGAGTCGAACGCCCCCATTCCCGCAAATAGACGTCCCGGAGCAGATATTGAAGCCTAACGCCACGACAAAGAGTCCCTTCCGGGGCTGTCCAGGGCTGAAATTTCAGTCCTCACTAACGTTCCATAAAATTTCAGTCTATGCACATTTTGAAAACAGACCCCCATGTCCCTGCTTCGACTGCATAATTATGTGAGGCGAAGGTATGGGACTATTCGAAAGGACGCATCTTTCGGATCAAAACTCCTCTGCCCCGTGCCGCGGCCCGAGTAGCGCTCTGCACTGCAACGGACCAATGGAATTCCAATCCTTCTGTTCCAGCAGATCGCAGGGAGGGCCGCTTGCAGCATAGGAGTAGATGCGGACTGGAGAAGAATCCCATACCGAGCCTTTTGGCTGAATGATGAAAAAAGGGCCTCACCTGATCGTGTAGTTGATCACCTGTCTCCTCCCCTTCCGGCTGAGCCTCATGGAAAATCCGTCTCTTGATTCGATTTTTCTGTAAACTTCCGACACCTCTTTGACAATACCGTCGGCGTCTCTATCAACACTCAGCAGGATATCTCCTATCACGGATCCAATTGCACTAAAAGACATGTCCAAAGGAAAAGATTTCAGGCCATCATACAGGGCCGCCAGCCTTGCCGGGTTTTCAATGACAGTTCCATTGATCTCCTGAATGATGTCACCGTTTTCTAAACCATATTTGTCAAATATGGACCCTTGCCGGATACCCGCAAGCTGCAATCCCCGAGATCCTCCATCAAGGATAATCGGCCGTATGCGCATCTGCGACATAATGCCCTTGACATCCTTAAACGCCTTTTCCAGGTCTTCGTGTGCCACTGTAATAGATAGACCCCCTTTATCAAATTCCCTTTCCGCGTATTCGCCCTGTTCTTCTGATGGGCCCCTGCCCTCAATCGTCAGAATCTCATCCTTCTCCCTGAACCGTATAATTGCTTTTTCCTTTAGAATTTCCTTTATGATTCCACCCTGAATGGAATCCCCGATTCTGTATAAACCCTGGCTCTGGATCTCCCTGTCTTCAATAACAGCAAGGGCATTTTCCTGGCCACTGTTTACTGTGCCACGCAAGGCAAGTTTATGAAGTGCAGGATCAGGATGGTCAACCTTCCCCTTTTCCAGCATTTCATGAGAGGTTTTTGAACCGGCAGGAATTCTTTTATCGCTGTCAATGCCCACACGAGACTCTGGTAGAGCAGACCCTTTCCGGTTTTCCACAACCTCTGTGGAAATTTTGACCGGAGGTTGCAAATTATTTTGATTTAGCCTTAACCGGACTATCTTATAAAAGGTGCCAAATCCGGCAAATATCACCACGGATATTACAAGAAGTTTAAGAATAATATGATATGACTTTGACACTATTCCACCTGAGATGATGCAAATATCAGTTTTGGCTTGCTTATTAGTCCTTCAACCAGAAAGGGCACAAATTCTCTTTCTAAGTCAATGCCTCCTTTTTGAGTTATGTTCATCTGCCTTGATACGACTAATATTCATAAGCAATACTGAAAAAGAAAGATATCCCTGCGCCTGGATAACCTACTACACTTGTCACACCGGTGCCCTGATCCGTAAAGGTACCGAAGTATGTATCATATTCCTCGTCCAAAAGATTATTACATTGTAAAGATAAAATCAAATGGTCGTAAAGGCGCTGATCAAATTTTAGATCTACCGTCCAATAAGAATCCAGCGTATATGCAACTGTTTTGGTTGCAGGATATGCTACGTCGGTTTCAGTGCGGTACCATACCCGGTCGCTCACATATCGGGCTGTTGCCGCAGCTGTAAGGCCGAAGTTGCTCCAATAGGTCAAGGTCCCTTTGAACTGGTGTTCAGGAGTATAAGCCGCCCTGCGTTTCACCCAAGTATATCGAAAGTCAGGGGGGATCCACGGGGGCCAGCCGTAATCCTGTCTTGTATATGCCTTGTTTTCTTCTTCCGCATCCAAGTGGGTGTAGTTAAGGCCTAAAGAAAGATTGCAAAACGGCCCTACCTTTGTCCCAACTTCGTACCCATCGGCCTTGTACTTCCTCAGGTTTTGCGGAGTCCAGACACCGTTTGAGTCAGGGCCCCACTGAATCTTGTTATCCAAATCCCAGTGAAAATAAGAAAATGTAATAAAAAATTTGTCTTCAAATAGAGTTTGTTCAAAGGTGGCATCCGTGTGCCAACCCTTTTCAGGCTCAAGATTCGGATCACCTTTCGTAAATCCGTCATTCGGCCAGTAAAGATCGTTTGGTGTAGGCGCTAAAAAATGTTTTCCATGGGTTGCCTTCAGGGCTGTGTTTTGCGTAGGGTTTAATATTAAACCAAAACGTGGAAGGTTTTCCCTTCCGAATTGTGAGTGGTCTTCATGCCTTATCCCCGCTATTGCCTTGATAAATCTGCAGGGTCTGTACTGGGCCTCCGAAAAGATCCCGATTGTATGAATGCCGGCTTCTGTCGTAGTTGCAGAACCTTCAATCTCAGTTCCGCTTCCGTCCAGATTCACACCTTTATTTTCCCAGTCAAAGTTCTTGTATTCTGATGCTAGTAGCAGGTTGGCTCCTTTAAACGGTTTAACATTTATATTTCCCTCAACGCCATACACCTTATTCATTGTCCAGCTTTTGCTACCTAACAAATTCCCAAAAAAATCAACATAACGAAGATAATTGTAGTTCTCCATGTTTGTGTAATTACCCATTAAGCGGAAACCCAACCAGTCCGTAGCCTGACTCTTGACTTCCAGCACTCCGTGCCAGTCTTCATCGCTGCCATTATTGAGAAGGCTTTCAGCCTCATCGTTGTAAACTTTTATTCCACGCACGAAAAATTCCTCAGTCCCTGCAGGCGGCTTTACACCGGGGACACCGTAATCCCTTTCAATATAGTCTCCATAGAGACTTATATCCAAGGCATCTCCATTTTCAAATACCAGTTTGAGGGAAACATCTTGGTGTTCAAGTTCGCTGTTGTCACGAAACCCGTCGGTCCCACGCCGGTTCGCCGTAAGAAAATAACCAAAATCACCTAGCACAAACATTCCCTGTTCAGCAGAGACTTGATAACTATTTTCAGTACCGTAACCCGCACTAACCTTAAGATCCATTTTTTCCCTTTTAGGCCGTTTTGTAATAATGTTGACCGTGCCACCCATGGCACCGGAACCGTACAGAAGCGATCCGGATCCCTTGACTACCTCTATCCTCTCAATGTTGTTGAGTGGGATTCTTCCCACATCCGCAATTCCGAGAGATGGGGAATTGATGCTTACGCCATTTACAAAGACTTGAGTTGCATTTCCGCTCATGCCTCTAATGTGAATCTCCTCGGCAGCCCCACCGTAATTGCCTTGCGTCCTCCAATCGATACCCAATTCGTTTGCCAAGAGCTCTCCCAAACTCTTTGCTGAAGATTCCTCAATATCTATTTCATCCATAACAATCAATGAGTTGGAGATGTCCTTTCTTTTTTCTTCGGTTTTTGTCGCTGTTACTACTACCTCCTCCATTGTTGTCAACGATTCTTTCTCCGTCTGTTCTTCTTCAGCCTGGGAGAGTAAGGGCCCGGCAAAAACGACCCATAAAATAGTCGCAAACACCAATTTTTTCATTCTGCTCTTTCCTCCCTTTAACTTAATTGCTTTCAGCTACACAAAAAAAACCCCGAACCGAAAAAATCGATCCGGGGATTTCCCTTTTTTATCCTCAGAATCTTATGGGTAACCTCTGTCCTCGATGGCTATTCCCAAGGTTCAGGCAGGTCTTCTGACTCTCGGATCATCCTACTTACCGCGCCTTCCCATCCGGCTTATACCCTGACAGTGGCTTTTCCGGCTGATCATTTGTGATTACCAATAACAGTCGATTGATCACTGATACAGCCTGCGATGTTCGTCCCCGACCACAGCGGCGGGCCCGTCCCCGAATACAACGGGGTTCCCTATCAAGCTCAATACGAGCACCTGAACTTTGTTTTTCTAACATATTAAAAAATTTTCTAATTAAGTCAAGAAATATTTCTCATATCATGTAGACGGTCTATGAGCTGCCCACTTCACGTTCCTACCATTGGCAATGCATTTGATGACAAGCTACATGTTTCTGTTTCTTTTGAGGAGAATCCTAAAAAAAACAGGGCCTCCTATTATGGCCGTTATGATCCCCACCGGCATCTCTGTAGGCGCTACAACAGTACGTGCGAAAAGATCACATATGGTCAAAAAGGCTCCTCCCAGACAGAAGGACGCTGGAAGTACCACTCTATGGTCTACCCCCGAAAGACGCCTTACAGCATGCGGGATAATGAGCCCCACAAAACCAATAGGGCCGGCAAGAGAAACCGCTGCGGCTGTCGCAAGCCCTGTGCCAAGGAAGACCTGTTTTTGCACTGATGCTACATTCACGCCATGGCCCATTGCCATCTCTTCACCAAATGCAAGCTGGTTAAGCGCCTGCCCTTGAAGAAAGAGCAACAAAAGGCCCGGCAGGAGCAATGGGAGCAGGGCCGACAATTCCCGGTAACCCACTACGTCCAGTCCCCCCATCATCCACCTGTCCATGGCAACAAGAAGGTGAGGGCTGACAATGTAGCGTATCATCAGAATTGCGGCTCCGCACAGAATATTAACGGTCACCCCGGCCAGTAAAATAGTCGTCATAGAGACACCCAAAGGACTGCGGGCAAGCCAGTATATGGCTCCTACACAGAGGATGCATCCCAGAAGACTGAAAAGCTGTACAGAAAAAAACGGCCCAAAATAAATTGAGAGCCCCGGAACAGATATGATAATCACTGCCCCAACTGCCCCGGCTCCGGATATCCCAAGTATAAAAGGCTCGGCCAGAGGGTTGCGCAGGACCACCTGCAACGAGCTGCCTGCCACGGCCAGCGATCCGCCCACAAGAAATGCGAGCAACACCCGGGGTATGCGGTGATAGAAAAAGATATCCGCGTCCACATGAGGAATATGGGAAAAAAGGGCATTTGTTATATTGGCAATCCCCAAACGTTCACTCCCGAAAAAGGGGGCTCCTGCAAGAACAACTACGGACAACAGACCATAGCCTGCCATTAACAAAACAAACCTTTTCCTTGTCAGCATACCTGTCAAGATGCTTTCGCCTTCCAGGCCCCGAGCCCTGTTCTTGGGAGCACAATGGGAAGATCCGTGGTTGGATGTGGAATAACGGTTACACCATCACCATAAGCATCCTCCAATATTCCCTGGGTGAGGATCTCCTTAGGACTTCCCTCTTCAATAATTTTTCCATCTTTTAGTAAAAGCACGCGGTGACTGTAGAAGGAGGCCAGGTTCAGGTCATGCGTCACAACACCCACCCCCATTCCTTCTTCAACAAGCTCAGTAAGAAGAGTAAAGAACTTGACCTGATGTTGCATGTCCAGGGCGCTTGTCGGCTCATCTAACAGGAGGACCTTCGGTTCCTGTGCTAATACAGAGGCCAGAAGCACGCGCTGCCTCTCACCTCCGGAGAGATGGGAAAGGTAACGTTCACGGTACTGTTCAACCTCCGCCCTAACGAGACATTGTCCAACCACATCCATGTCATTCGGAGACAGAAAGCCCGCACCTGACAGATGTGGAAATCGCCCCATTGCAACAACTTCCTGTACAGAGTAATCAAAATGGCCGGCGGCATTTTGGGGAAAATATCCAAGTATTTTGGCAATTTCCCGCCGTTTCATCTTCGCAATATCCTTTTCTTGAAGAAATACACTGCCTGAATCAGGGGTTATGACGCCTGATGCAATTTTCAAAAGGGTGCTCTTGCCTGAACCATTGGGGCCGATGATTCCTACAATCTCTCCCTTTGCAACAGAAAAGGACGTTGAATTGAGCTGCCAACCGCTCCCGGCATATTTGTAGTCAACACCTTGTACGGATAGTATTTTTCGATCCACACTTACCTCGGTAATTCCTCATGAAGCGTATGTGCCAGGCAACCGGCGGCAGCTCCCACCCGGGGTCCCGGCACAAGAAGAAAGTCCTCGGTCATGACATAAACCCTGTTATTGGCAACTGCAGGAATTCCGCTAAGCACATTCCATTCGGATATTATCTGTCTCCTCTGAACATCTTTAATTTTCTCTCCCGGCCGAGCCTCTATAATGATTTCAGGTGCACGTTTGATCAGGCTCTCTTTGGACGCCTCGGGATAGGGTTGGGTGACATCTGAAAAAATATTTTCTCCTCCGGCGATCCGCAAAATTTCGCTGAGAAAACTCGGACCCCCTGCTGTGTAAAGGCTTGCCATGGAACCGGGAGAGCGCGCGACACAAACAAACACCTTTTTTCTGGACCGACCGGCAGTTTTTTCTCGGATCTGTTCCAAATCACCACGAATGGCTGTACACAGCTTTTGTGCCCGTTTGGAGCAATCAAGGACATTCCCCAACTTGTAAATACCCTCATAAATGGAAGAAAGGCTGTCCATTCTGACATGCAGAACAGGTATGCCCTTTTTCCTGCAAAACCTGTCCATCTTATCGAACTTTCCCGGTACGATTACCAAGTCTGGATGGAGCGCGGTGAGTCTTTCCAAATTCGGGTTAAAGTATCCGCCGACCCCTGGTAATTCTTTTGCTTCAGGCGGGTATACACAGAAATCCGTAACTGCAATCAGACGCTCTCCGCATCCAAGTGCAAAAACAGTCTCTGTTATGTGTGGTGCCATTGAAACGATTCGCCTCGCTTTACTCACGTTACCATTGGCCCGGGCAAGGTTATCTTTCAATGCCCATTGAGGTAAACCCTGTCCGACAGGCCAATTAATGCCCACAAGAAATCCGATAAATAAAAAGGCTGTCAAAAGGTATTTAGCAAAGCTTTTCGGCAACATTCTCATCCTAAAAAAAATCCCCGGACCGAAATGAATTCGATCCGGGGATTTCCCATTTTTATCCTCAAGATCCTTTAGGGAACCTCTGTCCGCGGAGGCTATTCCCTTGATTCAGGCAGGTATTCTGACTTCCGGATCATCCTACTAGCCGCGCCTTCCCATATGGCACTCATGCCTTTCGATGCCTTACAGTGGCATTTTGCGGTATTCGTCCCCGATTACAGCGGCGGGACCATCCCCGGTTCACACGGGGTTCCCTGTTAAGCTCAAGACAAGCACCTGAACCTGGACATATTTCTTAAGTAAAAAGGAGGTAAAAGTCAACAGTAAAGATGATACTGACGGCAATATATAGGGAAGTATTTAACAGGCACACATAAAATGGAACTAAAGAATCCACGCCCAAAGGGCATAGTTTTCAAAGATTCAATAAATGCTATTTATTGTCTATCCAAAATTTCCAGTTTCCTGGTTACATTGTCCTTAATCCAGTGGCTATCCCACCATTCAACTGGATCAACGAACACGCCATTCACCATAATCCCGAAATGAAGATGATCTCCGCCTGCAAGACCGGTCTGTCCGGTTAATCCAATCGCCTCTCCTTTCATAACCTCCTGACCCATCGCAACTCTTATCTCGCTCAGATGGGAGTAAACAGAGGCAAGACCCTGGCCATGGTCCAAGACAACAGTATGCCCGTATATTCCAAGGCGATCGCAAAAAACCACGCGGCCATTATTCGATGCCTGGGCCTCTGAGTTTGCCAATGAAGCCAGATCCACACCCAAGTGCACCTGTTCGTCAATCTTTTGTCCCTTATAATAATAAAAACGCTTATCACCAAATCTCGCCATGGTTGCAGCGTTTTTGAGTCTTATCCAGCTACCTTTCCAGAGCTGCACGGGACTCGTTTCTGTCTTTAGATTGTAAAAGACCGAATTATTCTCCTGTCTCAGTTCCCGATTGATCTTGAGGAATTTTTCGAGGTTACTCAATTGGGGATCAAAAGCACAAAAAGAAAAATAGGGAAGAATACGTCCTAAGAACCGATCAGTAATATTGATTTCCTCTGTTTTAAACCGCTTTCTTCGTATATGGTAGTAAAAACTGGCCTTCGAAAGGTTTCCCGCCTTATCTTTTGCCCAGAGATATATTTCTGGTTGCGCCTTTGTGTCATGGGGAATGGCAAAATAGCAGACATTAAGTCCTCCCTGGGACTCTCCACCTGCCTGGAAACCTGGGTAAAACCTATCATTCACGAAAAGGCCACTCTCTACAGCGTCAGAAGAGGTTTGGAATACGACCAAACCGGCACCACCGACATTGACATAATGCATCCTGCTCAGGGCCCTTATTGCCGGCGGAATCGTATCAACAACCATTTTGTGCTGAACCAGAGACAGGTTCCCGTCTCCACCGCTCCTTCTGGAATAATCCCGAACGCTAACTTCCAGATCGATCCGTCCTTGAGCCAGATTAATTTCATGAGGATCAATTGAAAATCGTGTATTGTAACTATTAATTCCTTCACAGTTGAGTAGACCTTTAAATGGGAACGTCTTCTCTAAAACTTTTATCTTCCGCCCTTCCTGTTTCACAGAGACCTCAAGAACCCTGAGGCCCCTTTTCATATCGCTGACGCTCAGCCCGAATTCCTGGCTTGCGGAAATGAAATCCGGTAAAGGTCGAAGATTTATCCCGGGTTTCTCTCCTTCAAATATGATGAACAATAACCAGCCGAGAAGGACAAGTACCAATAAAACCGCCCCGGTTGCCAAAAAAAGGCCCGCTTTTTTTCTTTTGCCCATTGGTTTATGTTTCTCTCAAAAAAAATTAGCTTGATACAAAAAAACCGCTCTGGAAATGAAAACTTGCGGCAATGCCCCTTAAATTATACGGTTAAGCAGATTATGGCCAATGAGTCAACCAAATAGTGTCCGGTTAGAAATTTCCGCAAGACGGACATTGATAACAATTAATATCGATGATGGCAAATGTTTTTAAAAGCATGGAGGAGATATCATGGAAAGGCCCTATCATGTCGGCATTATCGGTGCAGGGGCATGTGATGATTCAACTTATCAGCTTGCCAGGAATCTGGGTTTTGAGATAGGCAAAAGGGGGTGGATACTCATTTGCGGCGGGCTTGGTGGGGTCATGGAAGGGGCTGCCAGAGGGTGCTCAGAATCGGCCGGCGTCACAGTGGGCATTCTTCCCGATCTAAAAAAGGAATCGGCCAATGCCTATATTCATGTCCCCATACCTACAGGTCTCGATGAAGGCCGAAACTTACTCTTAATCCGGGCTTCGGACATCCTTATCTCCATAGCAGGAGGTTATGGCACACTTTCCGAGATTGCCCTGGCATTGAAAACGAGAAAAAAAGTTATAGGCCTTATGACCTGGAAGGACATTCCCGGCGTGCATTATGTATCTGATTATCATGACGCTATCCAACTGGTTGAAAGCTTTCTAGAAAACCCTTAATTGCCTAAGTTGCTGGAGGCATATACGCTAGGAATTCTAACTCCCGATTTCTGACTTCGGATCTGTTACTCAAAGTTTTATATTTCTGCTTATTTTTTTTACCTCTGTCATAATTTCGTCTGAATCCAATACTGTAAATTTCCTGTTTTTCATTAAAACCTTTCCATTCACGACGACGTCCTTCACATCAGCGCCATTGGCAGCGTAAACAATGGCCGAAAGAGGGTCATAAATGGGACACAGGCTGGGACTGTTAAGATCAAGGACAATAATGTCGGCCTTCTTCCCCATTTCAATTGTTCCTATCTCATTTTCAAGGCCCAGGACGGCCGCTCCCCAAATGGTGGCCATCTTAAGTACCGTCCCTGCGTCCAGGCTTGTCGGATCATTGTCAATTACCTTGCTCAGTTTGGCTGCGGTATCCATCTCACAAAAAAGATCCAGGTTATTGTTGGAGGAGCAACCGTCCGTACCCAGCCCCACTGTCAATCCCATCCTTACCATGTCGGATATTCTACCAGCTCCGGAGCACAATTTCATATTACTCTCGGGCAGGTGAACGACTTTCACTTTGTTTTTTCTGAGATATTCCAATTCATCATCGTCTAAATGCACTGCATGAGCGGCTATCAAGGTTTCATCAATCAACCCCAGTCCTTCCAAATAATGGACCGGCCTCTTCCCGGTTTTATGCATGACCTCATAAACCTCTTCACTGGTCTCAGAAAGGTGAATCTGCAATGGCAAATCAAAGTCCCGCGATATTTCCTTCGCAGCCTTCAGCGTACGGTCGGAACATGTCAGAGGGCTGTGACAAAACATGCCCGGCGTTATAAGATCCGAGTATCCCAGCCATCTCTCTATGAATTCCCTTGCCACCCTTAAGTTATCCTTTGGATCCGGTATGCCTGGCGCAGGGAAATCTATGACTCCCTGAGCAATGAGACCCCTCAGCCCGGACTCATGAACTGCCCGGACCGTATTGTCCTGAAAAAAATAGCCGTCAACGCAGCAGGTCGTGCCGGACGCAATCATCTCAAGGCAGCCAAGAAGAGAACACCAGTAAACCGTTTCAGGGTTGAGGAATTTTGCCTCGGCAGGAAAAATCTTATCAAAAAGCCATTTTCTCAACGGCAAATCATCGGCAAAACCCCTGAAAAGGGTCATTGCCGTATGAGTATGACCGTTGATCAAACCAGGCATGATAATTGACTCTCTTGCATCAATTATTTCCACACGCCTGTCCAAAGACTGAAGGCCTTTGTAATCTGTTTTCCGAATAGACGTGATGTCCCCGTCCTTTATGAATATGCTGGTGTCCGGAAGCGGATCCTGCCCTTCAGCCATCGTAATGGCAGTGCCCCCTTCTATGACAATATCTGCAGCCATTTCGACTGGTTGCAACTCTTGACGACCCTGGTTTGCGAAATTCATATACTTAAATCCCCTGGAAAGGTAGATATCCACGGGCTCACGCCCGTGGCCTTTGCGTGTTCTTGATAATGCTGAGTTTTGATCTCTCACAGCCTTAAATTTACTTATTTCCTTGACACCTTTACGTCCTCTGTTAAAAATTGACAGACTCATAAAAAGGCGCAGCGACTTTTAAGAGTTTATACTCTAAATTTTTGTTTTGTCGGGCATTAGGAACCGAGATATGGCTAATATAGCACCTTTTAAAGGACTGACATATAATTATCACGTAAGAAAAGATTTCGAACTCATGGTTGCTCCACCCTACGATGTAATTTCGGAGGATGAACAGGAAGCATATTACCAGGTAGATCCATTCAATGTCATCCGATTAATCTTGGGCAAGAAAAAGACCGGGGATTCGGATTGGGACAACAGGTATACACGCGCTGCGGACTATTTTAAACGGTGGGAATCTGCCGGCATCCTTTTAAGTGAGGACACACCCCGTATCTACCTTACGTCCCTCACATACGATCCCGGAAACAATGGCCCTCCGCTTACAAGGTGGGGAATAATCGCCCTTGTGCGTATAGAGGAAGAGGATTCCTCCATTATCCTGCCCCATGAGAGGACCTTTTCGGCACATAGAGATGACCGCTTAAAGCTCATGAGGGCCTGCAATGCTCAATTCAGCCAGGTATTCGGGCTTTATGAGGACCCGGATAACACAATAATGAATAGTTGCCGGAAAAATATCGACTTTGATCCCCGGATAGCCTTTGATCTTGATGATGGTACAAAACATAAGATGTGGGCTTTGCGAAATCCCCGGCTCTTTAAGAAAGTGGCGGCTGCCATGCAGAATAAGTCCATCCTGATTGCAGACGGCCACCACCGTTACGAGACTGCACGTAATTTCAGAAACCTCATGAGGGCCAGGTACGGTCAGAAGCCAGCCAACAGGTCATATGAATACGTGATGATGTATTTGACCAACATGAGCGATGAAGGGCTGACTATCCTGCCCTCCCACCGGCTTATCAAAAGAGTACCCGATTTTCAGCCTAGACCTTTCCTGGAAAAGCTGGCTAAATGGTTCAGAATAACGGAGGTTCCTTTTCCGGGCACAGATACATCCAATGAATGCACGGCTCTAAAAAAGAGACTCGAACAGACAGAGGATACCGATTCTGTTATTGCCTTCTGCCAGCATAAGGATTCCAGGTACTTCCTTTTCTCACTTGAACCGGCCGCAAGAAAAGAGATGGGAGAGGATCTTCACCCTTCTCTCAAAAAGCTTGATGTACTGGTGCTCTCCCGATTCATTTTCCAGAAAACCCTTGGGTTCAGCAAAGAAGACCTGGATAATGAAGAGATATTTCATTATCAAAGCAGCATGAAAAAGGCTGTTTCCGATGTTCGAGCAGGAAACTACCAAATGGCCTTTCTGCTAAACCCCACCAAGATAGATCACGTAAAAGAAATCGCGGGTAACACCCTGGTGATGCCGAGAAAATCGACATATTTTTACCCCAAGGTATTAACCGGTCTGGTATTCAACAAAATAGATCCCCATGAAATCATTGAGGCCCCATAAGACCAAAATTCTGGCAGATGAATGCATAGATCAATTCATGGAAGGCCGCATCAAGCTGATTCAATCAAAGGACGGGTACAGGTTTTCCATTGATGCTATCCTTCTCTCCCAGTTCGTCACGATCAGGCCCGGAGACGTTGTTGTCGATCTCGGTACCGGTTGCGGCGTAATGCTTCTGATACTGCTGCTTACAAGAAAGGTTGGACATGCGTTAGGGCTTGAAATTCAAAAAGACCTGGCCTCTCAGGCTGCGCGAAATTCCCTCTTAAACGGATTTCAGGATAAGATGAATATCATCCTCGGTGATATCAGACGGCCTCCCATGGCCAAAGAATCGGCCGATGTGATCATTTGCAACCCGCCATATCGAAAGGTAAAAAGCGGACGAATCAACCCGGACCCGCGCAGGGCGATTGCCAGGCACGAAATTCTGGCATCTGTTGATGACATTTTGCGAGCCGCAACAGACATTCTCCGTAAAAAGGGAAGGCTGGCCCTGATTTACCCATCGGTTCGCCTGGTGGACATCCTCGCCCGCCTCAGGAAATATAACCTGGAGCCGAAGAGGATCCAAATCAATTACCCTGACCTGGAATCAGGTGCCAAATTGGCCCTCATAGAGGCCACTTTGGGCGGGAAACCGGGGTTGGAAATATGCCCTCCCCTTCTTGGACAAGACAGCTTTGGGGTCAGCCCTTGACGGGCTGTTGCCCTAATCAGTTTTCTGGGGCAACCCTCAAAAATCATAACCAAG
>CAZENC010000031.1:0-16168 GCA_964513115.1 uncultured Desulfobacteraceae bacterium
TTCTCTCAAAATGATTATCCTTTTTTGTGTGTCTTGTTTTAACCCACAGATTCTTAGGTGGGGTCAAATTGCGAGATTTTATTTTTTCGCCCGTTCAGGGGCAAATAATAGGTCCCGTTTTCTTCCTCAACGTACCCGGCAAGCTGGTAATAGGCGGCCCGGGTAAAACGGGCGGGAAACGTGCGGTTCTTAACGCTACAGTAGAGAACATTGTCCCGGCCCACATAAAGGGTATCCGGCATTAATTCCTCTTGCATGTCATCACTCAAACTCAAAATTAACCTTTCCTTTCCGTCCCCGTCTCCCTTATCTTGCCAGACAACCCTTCGCACCACAAAAGCCGTATCCTCCACTTCCACGTAACAGCGCTGCCCTTTCCAGTCGATTATGTATCGACCAAGCGAATCAAGCTCCATGTTGTTGTAAAAAAGCCTGATAAACTCCCGGTGGATCATCTCGGCCCCCTCATGATACCAGCGCCCTTCTTTGTCAATGAAGATCAGGCATGGCGGTATGTCATTTTCTGTAATCATCTTGGCCGCCTTTCTCTCTTTTGACGGTATTTTCTTTTCCCCTTTGTCATTTTGGGAACCTCGATGCCGCGGTCTTCAAGCCAATTACGGGCCTTTGTGTGAAGGTCATTTAAAGGCGAACGAACAAGTATGGCCTTGTACATCTCTATCTCGGCCAATTGATCGCTGAGTCCTAAACAATGTGAGAGTCTGCCCGCCTGTCCCGGATGGGCGGCCACGTGGGCCTTAAAGGCTTTAACGTCTTGTTTGCGGAGGATTTGGTTCAGCTTACGGTGAAAATTGGCGTATCCCTGCTCTATTTCCCGTTCGTCCATAATACACGATGCGTCAGAAAGTTATTGGTTCGGCTATCTCTCAGACAGGATAAGAGGATTCGCATTTAACACCTTGATCTTATTGGATACCAGCCTCCTGAAATCAGAAAGGAAAGTGGTTTTTATCCAGTTTCTCTGATCCGAATCCAGCAGTTTTCCGGTATCACGCAGTATTTTGTTAGGATCAGCAGATTCGACCCTGTTCAAAATGGCCTGATAAAAAAATAACGGACCACCAAATGATTTTTTTATCATGGTTTCATTCAAGGGGTAGGCATTGTTCAAAATGAACCAGGCATCAAAGATATCTCTACCAGCCTGCCTTTCAATAAAGGTGATCACCTTTTCAGTCATTAAAAATGAGGGCTCGAGTGTAAGAACCGATACCCCTCGGAGAGACACGATTGTCGTTTCCAGTTCCTTCTCTCTTGTTGAGATTTCTATCTTTAGGTGAAAATTTCTGTCAGGTCCCATAAATTTCAGCTCAAAAAAAACCGTATTGTACTTAACGGCCTCATCGCTAATTTCCCACTTCTTCTTTTTTAATGCCTTTCCTATGGCTCTAAAAAGATCATGTGGGGAGAAGCCGGGAAGTGAATCATAATCAATATCTTCAGAGAAACGGGGCAAACCGTACAGCAACTTCAGCGCTGTTCCTCCCTTAAAAACTATTTGAGAACCCGCTTCAGATCTGGCAAGGGCCTGAACCACTTCAATAATTGTGTTTTCCCTGTACTGGTTAAAAAAATCCTGACTACCTGGCTTCATAACTATGCAACCTGAAAGATTTAATCATATCTTTAACAGTCTTGGAATAGGGCCGGGAATAATATTCAAGAAGATCCTCATCGAGTTTGTCCGTGTCCACATCCTCCGGAAGGAGTTCTGCCAAACCCTTACTTTTCATATACAGCGTGTCCAAAAACGCCTTTTCCGGTTCTGAAATAAAAAAATCATCCTTCTTGACCTGCCCGAAACGGAATAGCGAGGGGACCATCCGCCGATAAACAAACTCTGTATCACCCACCCTGCATTTATGAGAACCCAGGCCCACGGAAAAAATTATCTGGGGAACCTGGACAATAATTCCCCAGTAATTAAGAGCGGTCTCAATTGAGATTACAGAAGGTTGGTAAAGGGCGTTTGCCAGAGAAAAAAGAGAGTGTTTTCGACCGACAATGGTATATAGATCACGACGCAAGCGGACAAGAATACCTCTCTCAACAAGCCTGGAGGCAGTTGTCCTGGCGCTTTCTCTGCTTATCCGAAAAATAGCCTGGAGAGACGAAAGCGTAAAAAAGGGGCTATCAGTGTTGAGGAGCCCGGCAATATTGTTTTTGGTCATTGCCTGATACGATCATTTTTAACAAACAATTTTGTTTATTATTTTATAACCTCCTTTACGTCATTTGTCAAACAAAAGAAGCAGTCAGAAAAACGGTTGTTCAATAATCACGCTGTTCCGGCTTCATCAGGCAACTCCTGAGACATGTCATATCCTATAATTATTCAAGTGCGTCTCGAAGCACCTTCAGGCTTTCATTTTCCAATAACATTTAAATCATATAGATTATTTCAGCTGTAAACACCGTATTCCTTTGTGAAATCTATCATGGCTTTCACATTTTCGTGTTTTGCCTCGTCAAACCAAATTCCGCAGTCAACCATCAGACCGCCGCCTTTACCTACAACATCGATGAGCTCTTTGACATAATCTTTTACTTGTTTGACTGTGCCTAAATGCAACAACGATCCTGGCACATTACCTCTAAAACATACAGTATCACCCAGGATTTCCTTCGCCTTGTAAATATCTACATTTTCAAACCAATATATTGCCTTTCCTTTGGGTATATCTTTGATTATCTCCAGGCGTGAACTATAGTCACCTTCAAATAATGGCATAGGGACAAGGCCTTCATCGATTAAGCCCATCATGACCTTCCTCAAAGTTGGCCAGTAGAAGGTCTCGTACTGCTCGTTTGACATAAAACTATCAAGACCTTTGTGAAGCATAAGCATCACTACCGGTTTTCCCATCCGTTTGGATAGGTTTGCCCCCATACTAATTTGTATCGGTACCAGTCGCTCCATTGCCTTTATAAGTTTATCCGGATGCCTATACATGTCCAGCATTATGCCGCGTGTTCCTCTAATCCAGTCTCCAATGACATCAAAAGGCGCTGCCGAATGTCCCCCTAAAATATCCGGAAACCCCATTGACGCGATTGTTTGGGTTTCCTCACGTACATGAGTAAGCCACTTTAGTGCTTCGGCCCCCGCTTTCTGCAGAGCCTCAAGTGCACCGACAATTTCAGGAATGCCAAAAAAAGAAACATTGCCAACAATCCCAAGATAGTATCCAAACCATGAATAAAACGGGGGAAGCATTTTAAAGGATTCAAGCGCTCCACATACACGAGGCAAATAGACCCTCAACATAAAGTCTGCCGGGTCATCGATGAATGCATCGTAGAATTCCTCGGCGTTTACATATTCTGCTTCAACAAACTGAAACACATGATTATTAGGGATTCCGCGACCGGGCAATCTAAGTTGCTTGTAATCTAAAGCTTCTAGCACAGGTCCTGGGAAAGCATAGCTTGAGGACCGAAAAAGATCCGTATCGAATTCCGCAAGTGTTTTCATCCACGCATTGTGGGCTTTGTCGTAGTCAAACATGACCTCTTCGCAGGTAAAGCCATTATCGAGGGCGGGAAACATGCCAAAACTAGGCACGATGGGGACCCTGTCAGGCACCTTGAGTTGGATAACATCCGCAACTCTTCCGGCCCTCTTTTTGTAAGCCTCTTCAGCATCTTTATTGATAAAATGAGTATCTGGTGCTGAGCACCACAATTCAAGCGTCTCTTTTGTCTTATCCATTGTTATTTTCCTCCTAACCACCCTTTGGCAAGTGATACGTCACCACAGTTTTTTCCCTTAGGCATCACCATCAATATATTCCCTTACCAAGTCCCAAATGCGACCACCACCAATCATGAGCTTCACTATCCCGAAAACCAGCTGCTTCTATGGATTCTACGGTGTCCTTATTGTTGGGGTTATCCGATTGGTATCCGTCAATGCTCGTGTCATATCGCTCTATGGGTGCTAAAACATAGGCATTCTCGAGCGCAGAAATCAATAACAAAGCGTGAGCGAGAACAATATGCATCCACAGGATTGCTCGTACCAACTCTCAAATATCAAAGAGTTGGTACGAGCTTCATGACTGAGACCCTATTTTGCTCCATATGATGGTATGTTACCCTCACAAAACCGGTGGCTTTCCTATTAAAATATTATTTTGAGAGAAGTCTCCACTTGCCATTTCGAACCACCACAGGCACATAGCATCCTTTGGCCAAACCGATATGGTCGGTGGCTGAATAGTTAAAAATACCATTCTGTCCCACAAATCCTTGTACGGTTTCAAGGTTGTCTCTGAGTTGAGCTCTAATTTTTATAAAATCTTTGGTCGGGTCCAGCTTGGGATCGACTTTTTTAAGAGCCTGCGCTATCAACATGACCTGATCCCACGTGTGACCTGGATAAAGGCTGAACGTCTTATACTTTTTCATGTAGTCATTATATAGTTCCATGGCAACTTTTTTCTGGACATCGGTGTCAGGCAGATCAGGGGCTACTAATGCCTTAAGGGATGTGCTTACAATACCCTCAACAAGCTTTCCACCAAGCTTGCTAAACTCCGGACCCACGATCGCATAATCACTAACTATAGGATACGTAATACCAAGTTCTCGGGCCGTTTTGATCACCTTAATCGTATCGGCCAGATTCCCGGTTATGAGGAGGCCGTCTGCTCCACTGGCCTTGATATGGGCAATCTGAGGACTAACATCTACGGCCTGTGGAGAATATTTCTCTATGATAGCCGGCTTAATCCCCAGTTTCTCACATGATAAGTTGAAAGCTCTCACTCCCAGTTTTCCATAGGCAGTGTCAACATAAATGTAGGCCACTTTTTTAGCACCACGATCCAACAAATTTTTGATTAAGATCGGAACGGATGCTATCATCTGATCGGGTACAACGGTAAACAGCCACTTTTTTGTGCCCGTCCCGGTTACGATAGCAGGCGCGGCACTGAACAATAAAGTCTGCCCATCCGTCGCTGTTTGTACGGATGCCAGGGATCCGCCCACCGATATATAGCCCATACATGCAATAGCCTTGTCTACATCGATAATCCTTTTTGTATTTTTCACGCTGACCACAGGCTGGGATTGACCATCATAGAAGACTGCCTTTAACTGCCGACCGTTGACACCTCCGGCGGCATTAATTTTTTTAAGTGCCATGAGCGCGCCCCTTTTGGTTGCGATGCCCATCTCAGCCCTTCGACCAGTGATTCCCGGAGAGAAGCCAAGTATATAAGGGGCAGGGTTCTTACTAAGCCCGGCACTGGGAAAAAATAAAAGAAACCCCAAACAGGTGGTCATTGCGATAAATAATGATTTTTTCATTTTCTTCCTCCTTGCTCTTAAAAAAGATTTCCTTTTAAAATATTACTTCCACTCTTGCGTCTATGGTTTTTCTTTCATGACACACCTCCTTTTCTTTGCTGGATTCTCAAATAGCACTCGCGTATCTCCTATTGCTCTCTTTACCCCCCTAAATATGCAGAATAGATAGTTGGGTTTGTCATTACCTCCCGGCTATTACCCTTAAGGACGACCTCCCCTCTCTCCAGAACATAGGCATAGTCGGCAATATTCAGTGCCGCCTTAGCATTTTGTTCAACCAATAGTATCGAGACCCTCATTTCACGACAGATGTGCGTCAACAATCTCATCATTTCTGTCACCAGAATGGGAGACAATCCCAGTGAAGGTTCATCGAGGGCCACAAGCCTTGGACTACTCATGAGAGCGCGGGCTACTGCCAACATCTGCCGCTCACCCCCGGATAAAGTTTCAGCCTTCTGGTTTATCCTTGCTTTAAGTACCGGAAATGTATTGAATGTCCTCTCCAATCGGGCCGTTAAATGCTCTCGCCTTTCTCTGCGGTTCAGAGAATACGTGCCTAATAGCAAGTTGTCTGACACGCTCATGGCTCCAAATAGCTCTCCTCCCTCAGGGACACTGGTAATTCCTTTCCTTATTATTTTACTGGGCGGCTTGCCTTGGATGGATTCACCCCTGAAAACGATTTTGCCCTGTCGCGGGGATAACACGCCGGTAAGAGTCCGTAGTAAGGTCGTCTTTCCGGCACCGTTACTTCCCAAAACCGCTACAATTTCACCTGTGTTCACTGAGAGTGAAATTTTATTCAAGGCCCGGGCTTCTCCGTAGAAAGTGCATATATCCTCAACCTCTAATTGACGGTTCTCTGCCTGCCTTCTCCTTTCAACAGCCCTAACATGATCAGCTTCAGCCATTTCTAAACCTCTTCACCCAGATAGGCTTTAATTACTCTTTCATTGGCCTTTACCTCGTCCGGTGGGCCCTCTACAATTTTTTGCCCTCCATCCAGGACAATGACCCGTTGTGAAACAGACATAACAAAAGGCATATTATGCTCAACGAGAAAGAGGGTTAATCCTTTGTTTAGCAGGATGTCGATAACCTTAACTAATTTCTCAATCTCATGAGCCGCCAATCCTCCTACGGGTTCATCCAGCATGAGAAGTTTGGGCTGTATACCGAGTGCGCGGGCTATTCCTACGAGCTTCCGTTCTCCAAGTGGGAGACTTGAGATTGAATCGGATGCCTTATGTTCCAGGCCGATCATTTTAAGGTTTTCCATCGCTTCTTCTCTAATGCGTTGTTCCTCTGTCTTTGCTGAAGGCAGCCGTAAACCCGAAGAGAACATGCCACACCGGCTTCTGGTATGACACCCCACCATTGCATTCTCTAAAACCGTCAGGCTTGGAAAGAGCTCTTCCAGTTGAAAGGTCCGGCCGATACCTAAATAGGCAATGGCATGGGCTGGAAGTCCGGTTATATCTTGTCCTTCAAAACAAACTTGGCCAATGTCGGGGGCATAAATCCCTGTAACTACGTTGATAAAAGTGGTCTTGCCGGCGCCATTTGGGCCGATCATTGATATGGTGCTTCCTTGCTCTATGCTAAATGTCACATCATTGAGCGCCTGTATTCCTCCGAACCTTTTACTTGCCCGGTCAACGTCAAGTAATGAGGAATTCCTGCCGAGCCCTATGTTGTGATGCTTGCTATTGTGCAACGGAACTTTTGACGTGTTCATAGGTTTTTCTACCTAAACGAAATATTTGCTCTACCCAACCGACTAATCCCCGAGGCATATAGATAAGGACAAGAATAATAAAGACACCGAAAAAGACAGCCGTAACCTCACCTGTCATAACGGGAAAAAAATGGCCAAGATACGCCTTCAATATTTCCTGTAGCCATGTAATAATGAAACTTCCAAGCAAAGGAGCCCAAACATTTCCCACTCCACCGATGACTGCCATCAGCATAAGCTCTACGAGTAAATGAAAGCCAAAAATGCTCGGGGCCGCGAAACGGAGGTAGAAACAAAAAACGCTGCCGGCCAAACTGGCCATGACAGAGGTTAATATGAAGATTTGAAGCCTGTATTTAGGTATATTAACGCCCAAACTAGAGCTCGCCGTTTCACTGTCATGGGATGATCTGATAGCACGGCCTACCCGGGAATTGATGACGTTAGAACAAAACATGAGGCAACAGATACAGAGTGCCCAGGAGAGGAAATAGTAATGTAGATCGCTTTTGAACACAAAGCCGCCTATGGTAAGAGGGGGGATCCCTAATAAACCGGAATGGCCACCCGTGATTTCTCCTAACTGAACGAAAGCAATTTGTGCAATGATAAGAATTCCAAAGGTGGCACATGCAAGGTAAAGACCTCGCAACCTCAAGACAGGGGCTCCTATGATATAGGCTATCAAGGCTACAAAGACTGCACTGACGATGATTCCAATCCCGGGTGGTACCAAGCCCCTGGCTGCCAGTATGCCGGCAACATATGCACCAAAGCCAAACCAGGTGGGTTGGACCAGAGAGAACAACCCGGCCTGACCCATTAATATACCCATCCCAATAGCCAGTACACCGTAAAGGGCGACAAAAGCCATTATACTAATCACATAGGAGCTCGAAATGATGACAGGCAAAAAGATTACTATTGCTACCAGTATCATCCAAGGAATATATACCTGAAATTTTTTACTGGCTTTCATACTTTATTTACCCCATCTGAAAAGGATATGGTCCGATATATGAGAAAGAGAATCATCACAAGCAGAGCGATAGCATCTTTCCAACCAGGTGAAATGAAACCGCCAAATAGTCCTTCAATTAAACCCAACCCTAACCCGGCTAAAACCGTGCCGGTCATATTCCACCCACCAACTATAGCTGCCACCAGGCCTTTCATGCCTGTCATTAGCCCTATATTATAGCCTGTAAATGTAATCGGCGCGATCACAATGCCTGCAATAGCACCTAAACCTCCGGCAAGGCCGAAACAAAAGATAATTAAAATGTCAATTCTAATCCCTACCAAGGAGGCCCCCTTTGGATTGATAGCCGTTGCCCTTAGTGCCTTACCGAAAAGTGTGCGATTAAAAAACAATGAAAGCCCGATAGCCATTACTACTAATACACCAATCACCAGGATGGTCTGGGTAGTAATTATAGCCCCTAGAATAGAAATCTGTTTAACAGGAATGAGGGCTTGTATGACTCGCGTTTCAGATCCGCAGGTGATAAGTATAATCCCTTTAATTATCGATGCCGCTGCAATGGTAATTACCATATAGGTCATTTCCGAAGGGTATCTTACAGGGCGGAGAGCCAGTCTCTCTACTATAATTCCGATAGCAACAGTAGCCGCTATAGCGAGAATAACCGCTGGGGCTAGCCCTATCCCTGCCCCAAGAAATACCCAGGTAAGCATACCACCCAGCATCACGAATTCGCCTGTGGTGAAATTCATTATACCGGTAACCAAAAATACAATGCTCCAGCATACGCCCACCATGGCGTAAATGCTGCCGGATGTTACTCCTGAAATAATATATTGGATAATTTCTGCGAAGGGGGTCATGTTATTATGCCTATATCTCTATTTTACATCTTAAACCTTGGAGAAAAATATGAAATCTTTATTAAAAATATTTTTACCTGACCGGTAAACGGGAACACTGATGTGGCCTTCATTCTTTCTCTCGAAATCGTTCTTCAGGCGTTTTTTCCACGCTCGATCACCCCCGAACCGCCTATCCGGCAGTATCGCTTTGACGTTGTCTGTAATCCTTGATAAAACGCTGCGAAAACCTGTCGCGACCAAGGATAAGATCGGTGGCTAAAATCGTTGATCTCACCTTTGCTGCATCCACGGTGGGGCATGTCACCCCCGCCTCGATAGCCAGGGGTAAAAATGCCTTGTTGACCAGCGGCCTGTCAGGCAAACCGAAGGATATGTTGCTTGAACCCAATGTCTGATTCACACCAAGTTCTGCCTTGACCTTTCGGACTGTCTGGAGGGTGACAAAACCGGCCTGGTCATCCGACCCTAATGCCAGTGCAAGGCAGTCGATTATGATATCTTCACGGGGGATCCCCAGGGACTCTGCACGTTCGATGATTTTACATGCGGCCTTCAGCCGTTTTTCGGGCTCTTTAGGTATCCCACCTTCATCGAGGGTGAGCCCGATTACAGCAGCCCCATACTCTTTGACCAGTGGCAGCACTTCATTAAGGGATTTCTCTTCAGCGGAGACTGAATTCACGATGGGTTTTCCCTCGTAAATCTTCAGTGCCTCTTTCAAGGCCGCGGGGTTGTTGATGTCGATACAAAGGGGTACATCCACGGTAGCCATGATCGTTTCAATAGCTTTAGGAAGAACGGAAAGCTCATCCACATCAGGGGTCACGACATTGACATCCAGGATATTGGCTCCGGCTTCGACCTGGGCTATCGCTTCCTGGCGGACAATATGGAAATCGCCTACTTTTAATGCTCCTGCGAGCTTTTTCTTGCCTGTCGGATTGATTCGCTCACCGATCAGTACGGTCGGTCCCTTGTCACTGATGATTATCTCTTTTTTAGCGCTTGATATTTTAGTTTCCATTTACTCCTCTAAAATCCATTTTTTCGCAAGGCCAACACCCTCCATGGCGTCTTTCCCGAAGGCATCGGCACCGGCATGCTCTCTCACCATTTCGTTTATCTGACCGCCGCCGATCATGATCTTTACGCTATCACGCAACCCGGCTTCCTCAATGGCCTGAACCGTATTCTTCATGGATTCGTAGGCAAGGGTAAGAAACCCGCTCATGCCCACGACCTGGGGTTGGAACTCCTTGATCTCTTCTACGAATCTGCCGGGTGGAACGTCTACACCAAGATCGCGTACCTCAAAGGCATTAACATCAAGAAGAAAGGAGACGATATCCTTACCGATGTCATGAATGTCCCCTTCCACAGTCCCCATGAGCACCTTACCCCTTTTTTCCAAGGTAACTTCACCTTTCAATTTCGGTTTGACCATCTCGGAGATCTGCCTCAACATCTCACCGGCCATCATCAGTTCGGGAAGAAAATATTCGCCTGCCTCAAAGCGGCTCCCGACTTTTTCCATGGCCTTGCTACAATAATCCAGAATTTTAATGGGACTTTCATCCCCATCTACCAAGGCCTTCGCGATTTCAAGGGCCTCTTTTTCCCTCATGTTGCTCATCGCATCCACCAATTTCTCAGACATTTTTTTACCCCCTTCCTGATTTCTTTTTCTCATCACTAATTCTATAAGCATGATAATTATGATAAATATATAAAGTTATATAGGGAGCTTTGTCAAGCGGCAAATCGATTCTCGAAAAAAATTGACAACTCGGATGGATGAAGAACCGGAACCGAGCATATTGAATGGCCTATTTCCTGCTTAATCATCCAGGCAGGGTGCCAATTGAGTCATTAATAGGGTCTTGACATAAATTAATTCGACAGGTTATATGTACAAATATTAACTTTAAATATATTAAAACCCAAAAATATGATGGATGATCAGAAAAAGATAAACCGCCAAGCATTTGAACCGGCATATGTTCAGCTTACCAATATTATAAAAGAGCAGATTGCTAAAGGCATGTATCTTCACGGCAGCCGACTTCCTTCAGAATCGGAACTTTGCAAGAGTTATCACGTCAGCCCTATGACGGTTCGCCGCTCTATAAAGACCCTGTTGGACCAAGGGATTGTAAGCACAATTCAGGGAAGCGGAACCTATGTAAAAGCTCCTGATTTGAGTGCGGTAACATTCAGTATGGAAGATTTTTATAACGTATTTAAGGACAAGGAGAGAACCAAGGTAAAAATTCTGAAAGCGCTCATCATTGAGGCCGATGAAAAAGCGGCAAATAGGTTGGCCATAAGTGTTGGAGAAAAGACTATTTTCATCATGCGAGTCTTAATTAGGGATGGTGACCCCATTCTTTATAATAAGGAGCAACTGATATATGACCCCGTCCGTCCAATTGTGGAGTCTGAACTTGAAGTCACCTCTCTTCACGGTCTGTTTGTCGGAACGGGGGAAACAACATTCAAAAGGGGGGAACTGGCTATCGAGACGGCAGTGCTCACGAAGGAGGATTCGGATGTACTCAACACCATTCAAATGCAGCCCGCATTCCGTATAGAACACATCTTTTATGACTTCGAGGACAGACCCATCAGTTGGGGGCGGTTTATTTGCCGTGGGGATCGTCTTAGATTTACCACCACGGTAGGCATCAGCAACAGGATATAGGTCCAATCTACAGGAGGGTCCGCTCATATGCCCGTGACATACAACCAAAAGGAATTAAGCACCCTGATAGCTGAGCTTAAAGAGGAGGCTGTACTGGATCTGGTCCACCTATACGTGGCGGACGGTGTTGACCCTTTGGTTATAATCGACCTGTGCCACAAAGGCATGATCCAGGTGGGAAAGCACTACGAACAAGGGCGCTACTTTATATCGGGTTTAATTATGGCTGGTGAGATCATGCGCCAGGTTGGCCAAATGGTCCTTCCCCTTCTCGAAAGTAAAGTCACAAATGGGGATTCCGGCAGCATTGTTCTGGGCACGGTTGAGGGAGATATCCACTTTATCGGGAAGGACATCTTCAAAGTCCTGGTCCGTGGATACGGGTTTACAGTACATGATCTCGGGATAGATGTTCGGCCGAGCAAATTCCTTGCAGCAATTCATGAATTCAAGCCCAACATTGTCGGCCTTTCCTGCCTGATCAGTGCGGCGTTCAAGACCATGGGAGAAACCATCGCTCTATTGAAAGAAAACATCCCTCAGGAACTATCACCTCGTGCATATATTATCGGCGGCCGGGTTGATGAGCTTGTGTGTAAGGACACGGGAGCGGATTACTGGACAAATGATGGCATGAATGGGGTTCGTTTATGCCAAAAAATCATGGGCGGGAGTTGATTCAGACTTATGCACAAACAATTTAGCCAGTTCAATGACAAACCCAGCATAATCCCGAGATCTATTCGAGTTGATTTTTTGAAGCCAACATAATTCTACGGCATACCATTTGTCGTGGCCGGAATTAACCGTTGAATAATTCGTCCGTAATTCGATAGAATTTTTGTATCCTTTCAAGAAAATCACCAGAATACAGACCGCTAGATGAGCACATGATAAAGCCGCCGCCTGGGGTAAGTGACAGTATCAGCCTTTCATATGCCTTCAAGCCGGATATAGACATTTCCCCTGCCTCTAAAATCTCTGCATCGATGCCTGCCATCAAGGTAAGACGTGATCCGTATTGTTTCTTTAAAGAGATAAGATCATTGGTCCGATGCTGAACTGCTGCCAAGCCGTCAAACCCATAAGCAATAAGTTGAGGAATTACCATCGTGATATTGCCGCAGGAATGAAACAGGGCATACGAATGCCCTCTATGAATTTCGGATACCGCCTGAGTATAAAAAGGTGAAAAGAGATCCTGTATATCGTCCGGGGCAACAAATGGAGAGCGTTCTCCGGCCACATCATCCGCTATAATGACAGCATCAACCGACAGCTCAAGGCACCGCTTTATCAGGATATCAACCTCTGCCTGCTCTTTCTCATATTCCTTTAAAATCGCATGCCTTTCCCGTTTCCAGGAAATTAGGATTTTCACCAATCCCTTTTTTTCTGCAAGCCTCTGAAAGGGGCCGTCGATTACCGCTATTATAAAGATGCCTCTTATCTTTGAGGCCTCTTCAAGCTCTTTTAAACTGAAGTACCTGTAGCCAAGGGATTTGTTCATGGATATGTCATGTGATATCGGAAGGCAAAGGAGATCCTGTCCCAAACGCTTTATAAGCTTGAGATGGCCTTCCAGGTTATCTTCAAGGTTCGCATTTTTAAAAAGATCTGTCCCCAGCCATAACTCACCCCTCGGCGGACGACCTGTAAACCGGTGTTCAAAGGCCTTTTTGACAGTATCGACTGAATTGCCCATATCCCGTGACGGTTAAATAGTTTGATGCATAGGTGATCACACCGGAGTGTGTCCCCATCTTTTCTTATCCTAAGGAAATGGCCTGCATATAAACCCTGTTGAATTCAGGAGCCCCCGCAAGTTCAATATAGCGAATTTTGCGGGCAAGTTTCTGAATCTCTTCACGTTTTTTTCTGGAGACAAGCACGACCTTTGCTCCCGCTCCTGCGGCGTTTCCAACCTGACGAAAGCGACTTACGAGAATTGCCGGAAGCATTCCGATGGCGATAGCGCTATAAATGTCCAGGTAAGTTCCAAAGGCCCCTGCGACAACGACCTCATCAATGTCTTCATCCGAAAGCCCCTTGTCTCGCAAGAGTATCTGAATACCGCTCCGAATGGCCGCCTTTGCCAGTTGAAGCTCGCGCACATCTCCTTGAGTGATCGTGACCGCTGGACTGCCGCTTCTCTCTTCTTCACTGACGATCACAAACTCTCTGCCTTTTTGATTGTCGCGAACGCGAGGGTGATCTTCTCTTATCCTCCCGCTTCTATCGATAATGCCATTCATAAAGAGTTGTCCAAGCGTGTCAAAGATGCCTGATCCGCAGATACCCACTGGCTTTGAGCCATCTATTGTATGGTATTCGATCTTTTGGCCCATAAGCCGCAGATGATCAATGGCCCCAGGGCCGGCACGCATGCCGCAGGAGATATGACCACCCTCAAAAGCAGGCCCCGATGCGCATGAGACGCTCCTAATCTCGCCGTGAATCGCCAAGGATATCTCGGTATTGGTCCCGATGTCTATTGCCAGCAGTGGGCCCTCGGCTTCCCAGGCTTTAACCGCCAGTAGCATTGCAAGGTGATCGCCTCCAACAAAACCAGCAACATTGGGCAAAAAATGCACATAGGCACCTTGAGCGGCAGAGATCCCCAAATCGCGGGCCTTGATATCCATGGCTTGGCTGACCGCCGGAATATAAGGCGCTTTGGCTAACTGCTCTACCGGAAGTCTTAGCAGAAGATGGTGCATGGCCGTATTTCCCGCAACGACTATTTCCTTAATATCTTCAAGTCGGGTATCAGCCGTTTCTTGGCAAAGCTCTTCAGAAAGTATGTTAAGGGCTTTCAAGACCTTCTTTTGCAGGATTGATGCGTCTTCAGGAGACATCTCGGCACGGACTATTCTCGCAATAACATCGTCTCCATATGAGATCTGGGGGTTCATAATCCCCTTGGCGGATAGAGTAAGTCCGGTTTCGAGATCAACGAGATAGCTTGCGATTTTGGTTGTCCCCAAATCAACAGCCATTCCAAGACTTCGGCCGCCACAGGGGCCCAAAGAGATAACTTCGGTCTCGCGAAACGTAGCAGATGCCTCCCAGTTGATGGATCTCAGCAAAGGAGAGATAGAGCGTAAAACCTCTTCGTCTATGCTTTTGCATAAAACACCATGCTGCCTCTCAAGCGCCTCAAACAGCCGTTCATCATCACCCCTCAGGTCGAACAATGAAGGGGCCGGCAGCGATACATCATAGTTATGAATTGCTGGGTCAAGGCTAACGGACGTCTGCAGCCCTTCCACCTGGAGCCGTTGCGGAGCGCTTAAAGATTCCGCAGGCACGTTTAAAACGAGATCAGATTCTGAATATGTTTGGCAGGCAAGGCGGTACCCCTTCGAAATTTCCTCAGCTGAAAGCAGCTCCTCTTCGCTCTGAAGAAGTTCAGATACGTCACCGGACACTATCTGCACCTTGCATTTTCCGCAGGTGCCTGTACCGCCACAGAGACTGACCAAGTCGATGCCTGATTGCCGTGCGCAGTCAAGGACTGACTTTCCCGCCGGGAATCGATCTCTAAGACCCAAGGGTTGGAACTCAATCTGGAAAGATTCCCTATCATCCATAACCAACGTATTCCTTTACTCACAGCCATTGGTAATCAACTTGATATTACTCCGGATAGCGTACATGCTTACCAAGAAATTGGTGAGCTCAAACACCGGGTGACCCTCACCGCCTACAAGGCGGGCATCAAAAAGGAAACCCAAATTTACTTTAGAGGAACTTATCCTCCAAACCCCCGTAAATTACCTATTCATCCCCGTGCACAGCACAGGGTATTCCGGCTACGCTGTTTTGAAAGTCCCGCAAAGCGAAACGTTACATAAAATCGCGCAGCGATTTCATAAAAAGTCGGATTATTGTGCTTCAAATGGGTTATCTGTCATCAAAAATCCGTTTTGCCTTACCTTCTGAGCGGGGAATAGACTGAGGCTCGACAATCCGGATATCTATCCCGAATCCGAGAAGGTCCTTGACCTTCTTTTCCATTTTCCGGGTGAGTTCCGCGATCTTATCTTCACCCGCGTCGGCCCAAAAATCAGGCACTGTTTCCACATTTACCGAGACTTTATCGAGCCTTCCCTTTTTGCCTAAATGAATTTCATACTGCGGCGCGATTTCTTCAAAACCGAGCATCACACTTTCCAACTGGGAAGGGAAAAAATTGACACCGCCTATGATCATCATGTCGTCGGTTCTGCCCTTAATGGCTCCATGCCTGACCAACGTCCTTCCGCAGCCGCATCTGTCTCTCGTAAGGGTAGTGATATCTCTTGTTCTGTAGCGAATAACCGGCATTGCCTCTTTTTGAAAGGTAGTGAAAACCAGTTCCCCGGCCTCACCGTCCGGCAGGGGTCGCAGGGTTTCGGGATCAATTACCTCCGGATAGAAATAGTCTTCATTGATGTGATACCCTGCCTTTTCCGGACATTCGATGGAAACACCGGGTCCCCCCAGTTCTGTGAGGCCGTAATCCCCTATGGCCAATGTCCCCAATCTTTCCTCAA
>CAZENC010000032.1:0-16141 GCA_964513115.1 uncultured Desulfobacteraceae bacterium
AATTGTGTGCTCGTTTTAAGAAGGCAGGGCTGATCTGGATTCATAAGTGCGTGGGCTTGCGCTATGCCCTGAAGGTACAGGAAATGGGTGCTGATATTGTCACGGTTGTGGGATATGAAAACGGGGGTGCGACCGGCAAACTGGATATTGGTACCCTGGTCCTCGTACCGAGGGTTTCAAAGAACCTCATGGTACCACTTATCGGAGGTGGCGGTGTGTCCGACGGAAGTGGATTCCTTGCCGTACTGGCCCTGGGAGCTCATGGCGTTATTATTGGCACACGCCTGTTAACCACACAAGAGGCACCGATACATGACAACCTGAAGCAGGCCCTGCTCAGGGCAAGTGAAATGGATACAATGCTTATCATGCGGTCCATAGGGGCCACACACAGGGTATGGGCCAACACCGCGGCCCGGAAATGCGCTGAATTGGAGGCTGATCGTGCCGAACTGCCGGAAATTTTAAATGTTGTCGGCGGCGAAAAGGCCAAGGTGATGTATGAAAAAGGCGACCTTGATGCAGGAATAATCTCTTGTGGCCAGGGAGTCGGAATGGCAGATGATATCCCAACCGTACAGGAGCTTTTTGACCGAATCATTAGCCAGGCTGAACACAGGCTAAAGGACTTAGGAGCTAAGTTTTAGACCAAGGTCTTTGAGAAATTTAGTCCACTTTTCGCCTTTTGCCCTATCCATCAAGATCCAACATCTGTGCCGGCAAGATAATCAACGAAGTTCGGCCTTTCCAATTTCATATCCGCGTATGTCAATTCTAAGGATTTGTCAATTCTGCCATTCAGAAGGAATATTTTGCATTAATAGATAAAGTTTGCTTTCATGAATTTAATCTGATAAAATTCGTGAAAATATTAATTTAAATCCTCGTATTTTTTAGATTGACAAAAAAATTCTAAAGTTTTAGATTAAAAGTGCAATAAATAAATTAGAGCCTTCTATTTACTGAAAGGCAAACCTTCCGAAAGGTGGGGGCGCAAAGCTTCCGGTCTAAGTCCGGGTGAATCGGATAAGGTAGCGGGGTTGCAAAGTGAAAAAATCGTAAAACCCGCTTCTCCTTTCCGGAAGCGGGTTTTTTGTTTAGAAAGCTAAAAATAAAATACTAAAAGGATTTATTATGGAGAGCAAATCGATACTAAAAGGCGACCTAAGCTTTCTCAGTCTCCCGGATATTCTCCAAATAGTTGGACAAAATAATAAAACGGGGACCCTGAGGATCACGAGCCAATACGCTCCAAAAGCCGGGCTCATATTTTTTATTTATGGTAAACCCGTCAATGCTATTTCTGGCAAATTGAATGGCCTGGATGCCATTTATAGCCTGTTTGGGTGGACCGAAGGAAAATTTGAACTTCATGAAGAAGAGGTTCGGGTAGAACACGTGGTCAACAAAAGCATAATACAGATTATTATGGACGGCCTGAGGATGTTAGACGAAGGATTGATCAAGACAATAGGTCCATCCATAAAGGACAAAAAACCCGCGTTAAAATACCAAGACAAAAAAGAAGGTTTGTTTGTTGTAAAAGGCCCTCGAGTAGACTACGTGTATATTGTTGATGAAGAACATTTCTCCGATGGAGCGGAGATTTTCAAAGAAGGGGCTCACGGAAACTGGATTTGGGTCATCTTGGGAGGCATGGTGAAGATATCCAAGAAAACAAAAAAGGGGCCTTTGACCATAGTCCGCCTGGGAGAAGGTTGCTTTTTGGGAACGTTCGGATGTCTTACACACGGCTTAAATCAAAGAAGTGCCACTGTTACCGCCATTGGTGAGGTCAGTTTAGGCTTATTGGATTCCCAACGCCTTTCCGGAGACTTTGCATGTGTATCGCCTGATCTCAAATCCCTTCTTCTCAGCCTCGATAACAGGCTCGGAAAAATCACAGATAGGGCGGTAAGCCTCTTTGTGAAAAAACATAAAATGAACGATTTCATTGAAGGCGAGAACCTGATTCCTGTAAAGGGTACACTTGAAGAAAATCTTTTCCATATTAAAAAAGGAGAAGCCTACGTGATCAAACGGACCCCCAGTGGCGATCTGCCTCTCATCACCCTTGAGAAAAATGATGTATTTGGGTATGTGCCATTCATGAATATTGCCCCGGAACTTCCATTTACGTTATTGTTGGCTTCAAAGGACCTAGAATTAGGCAACCTCGATACGAAAACCCTCAAGAAAGAATATGATCAACTTTCAGGAACATTAAGGAACCTGATTTACAACGTCAGCAGTAATGTTTCCGTCACAACGAGGTTTGCGATCAATTTACAGGAAAGGGAAGGCCCTTACTAAAAACAGCCCTTATTCAGTCAATTTCCTGAGCCGGACCAAAAACTCCAACCCAATAAAAGCCATGCCCTTTTTTCATCTGTTTTTTCTTTCCCCTAACCTGTAAAAAAAATAGCCAAAACTTTTCAAGAAAGTTATAATATAAATGTTTGGCGTTCATTGCCGCATAGGATTTTCTTCTATAAAATCAGAAACATGAATTGCAAATCACTTATGAAAACCTGCCGGAGAATCACACTTATACTAATACCTGTGCTGGCATTATTGTCGGCCTGCAGTATGGCCGATATAGAAAGCGCAATCAGGGCAATAAAAGGTCACGATACCCGGTTCGTCAAGAAAGTAGCGGCCAAAAAAGCAATGCGTTATGCTACCGATCCCAATGCCCTGAAAAGGGACATGGCACAGTTTAAGGCGCGTTTCCAGAAGCAACTGGGCATCTTCCATGATCTCATCCGCGGCATATGGGGCGAAAAGGAACCCAAAATGCCAAGCCAAAAGGAGTATGTCAAGTATACCCAGCAATACAAAAGCCGGGCGATCGTCAATTTCGAGAAAGGCCTCATTATCATTGAGACGCTGGACGAAAAGGACCCGACGGCCAGTCTTCGAAAAGCGATCGTCAGCACACTCTTAACACCATATGATCCAAGCGGTGTAGACCTCTATTCCGATAAGGAGGTAAAATTTACGGGCAAGCCATATCTTTACAGCGAAGTAAAGGATCAGGATGGAAAGAACATCCGCTGGAAGTGGAGAGCCGAGCGCTTTGCCAACTATCTTGTTTTACACAACCTCAAAACCCGACCCTCGGCTATGAAAGAAGGGCCGGAAACCGTTTACTATGTCCATATTACAATGGTAAAAAGCCATCTGGGTGTGCGGGCCGAGAAATATAGAACTCAGGTGAAAAGCCAGGCCAAAAGGTTTGCGGTAAACTCGAACCTCGTCTATGCCATTATGGAAACCGAAAGCAGCTTCAATCCCTATGCAGTCAGCCCCGCCCCTGCCTTCGGCCTAATGCAGATCGTCCCGACATCTGCCGGACGGGATGCCTGGCGTTTTTTAAAAGAGGAAGACGGCATTCCTTCAAGGCAATATCTGTTTAACGCAGAAAACAATATCGAAATGGGCACCGCATACCTGCACCTATTGGACGCGCGCTATCTGGATGCCATCAAAAACGCGACCTCCCGCGAATATTGCGTTATTGCTGCCTACAATACCGGCAGTGGCAATGTCTTAAAGACCTTTTCCAGAGACCGCAAAAAGGCGGTGGATATCATCAACCGGATGTCGCCTGATAAGGTCTACGAGAAGCTCAGGGCCTCACTTTCCAGCCACGAAGCCCGGCGGTATGTAATGAAGGTAACGGAAGCCAAAAAGCGGTACGCGAGGCTATAGAGTTGCGGAATAAGATTTGTAATCCTTGCCACATACCAAATTCTTGGATTCTTCAGGAATGAATATGCAAATCGAAAACCCAACACAGTTTTTTAACAAGAATAACAGGATCAAAATTGGATATTACATTTGAACCGGTCAAGACCTGGATTTAAGGATCAACCAAAAAGCTCGTCATCTTTTGTCGAGGGGTCCGCCTTCATCCATATCCTGTACAGTTTTTCACCGGCCATCTCAAAGCATTTGTATCCTGTTGAATCTACCTCTTCCACCATAACCTCACCCAGTTCCTTGCACTGCTCCAGCCAATTCTGAAAATGTTTTCCACCCCCAAAATAAACCTTCTGCCATTTGTTTCCCTCCTCATCTATCTTCTCCTTAACCAGGTCCTCTTTGGCCATTCTTTCCTGTATATCAATTTCCTGATTCTCCTGTTGTTCAGCCACTTTTTCCCTCCTTCATTAATCCGACATATAAATCATTTTTGCCCATAAAATCAACAAAATAACAGCTCTTTGAAATTATACGCCCGCGGACTCACGCCCGACATTAAGCATGGCTTTGAGGTCTTTTCTGAGTGACCGTCGTGAAGTTCGCCGTACTTTTCTTCGCGGAGCGGAGAGAGGGCGAAGAAACGATGCCAGCATATGCATTGCAGGGCCATGGGGGTCTCTTTTCAAAAGTCGCATCACAGGTCTTGTTTTTCTAGATTAAGCTTGGCTTTGAGGCCTTTTCTGAGCGCCTGGCACTGTTGAATAGGGTTCCCTTCGGGAAATTCAACAGAGCAGGCCCGCCTGCCGTACGGCGGGCAAGCAGTGAAGCTCCCCGCGCTTCCGCGCGGGGCATCTTCACATCTTCTGCGGAACCCGCCGAAGCAGATCCGCCTTCGCCAAGGCTATGGCGGATACCCTTTTCGCATTCATCCCCGCCCTTCCGGACGGGGCTTTCTGCGAAGGCGGGTAAAGACCCAAGCTGGATCAAAAGGCTTTAAGTAACGTTCGATTTATGCTATCTACAAATTATTAGGAGACAAAACATGAGCAAGTCAATCGTTGCAATCGTGAAATACGAAAAACCCCTGGAATCTGTCCAAAAGGCCGTCCTGCTTTCCAAAGGCCTGGAACATTTACCTTCAAATGCAAGGGTTTTTATTAAGCCCAATATCGTTTTCTGGACAAAAGAAGTGCCCTTTCCCAAGTGGGGTGTGATCACTACATCGCGCATTGTGGAAGACATGGTTGTAATACTCAAGGAGCGCGGAATTAGTGATATCACTATAGGTGAAGGCATGGTTACCCTGACACCGAAGGACAGTGAGACGCCCGCGCATGCCTTTGAAACCCTTGGATACAATGTCTTGAAAAAACGCTATGGTGTAAAGCCCATAAATATACTTGAACGCCCATTTGAAAAGATCGATCTCGGCGACGGGACAACCCTGAAATTTAATAAGGATATCCTCAACAGCGATTTTGTGGTGGATCTCCCCGTCATGAAAACACACGCACAGACCATTCTCAGCCTCGGGATCAAAAACCTAAAAGGGATGATCGACATCTCCTCACGCAAAAAATGCCACAACACAGATCCGGAAAAGGATCTGAACTACATGGTTGCAAGGCTTCCAGACAAGCTTCCCCCTATTTTCACACTTATTGACGGTATCTACACCTGTGAGCGGGGGCCAAACTTTGACGGACGTATGCACAGAAGCAATTTACTTGTGGCATCCCAGGATATTTTATCCGCAGATATGGTGGGAGCTAAGGTTTTGGGTCATGAACCGGCCGAGGTTCCTTATCTGATCCATGCGGCGCGAAACCGGGGACGCCCCACCGACCTTTCTGATGTGGAAGTGGTAGGCGAACGTATTGAGGATGTCGCTTCCTATCACGAATATAAATTTCCCTATAACAAAGACGGCACTCTCCCCATTCCCATGGAAAAAATGGGTATCAAAGGCCTGTCCTACCGTAAGTACGACCTTACCATGTGCACTTACTGCTCTGGGGTAAACGGTCTTATTCTAACGGCTGTGGCCCAGGCGTGGAAGGGAGAGCCATGGGACGATGTCGAGATACTGACCGGTAAGGCTATGAAACCCACACCCGGCAAGAAAAAGACCATACTCCTTGGAAAATGCATGTATCAGGCCAACAAAGACAATCCAGATATCCAGGAAATGATTGCCGTGAAAGGCTGCCCGCCCTCACCGAAGGCAATCGTCAAAGCCCTTCACAAGGCCGGGATAGAGGTCAATCCGGCCCTGTTTGAAAATATTGAACACCTGCCCGGGTTTTACATGTCACGGTACCAGGGCCATCCGGAGTTTGATGAGTCTTTCTTCAAAATTATTTAGTGCCCATCAACAAATTAATTTTGGGCACTAGATAGTTTCCAATTCAGAAATGAGATATTTTTTACAAGATCAAGGAAATCAAGGGATTACGCGGAGACGTACTATAGTACGCCGCACAAGTGATCCCGCAGATAGACGCCGAGATTGTGAAAAACAGCCATTTATGGATGGAAACTATTTAGCCCACCTGCCGGGTATTGATGTCCCGCAATATTTGCAGCGGCCTTCTTTCAAATTATATTGCTCTATGAAATATCCCTTTCGGACAATCAGGACCTTTTTACAGTTGTGGCAATAGGTATGACTGCCCTCATGGCCAGGCACATTGCCCAAGTATACATATCGGATTCCCTCGCGAAGCGCCAGATCTCTTAGCTCTTCAAGCATTGAAATGGGTGTGGCAGGCAGCCTGGTCAGCTTGTAATGCGGAAAAAATCTCAAAAGGTGCAGGGGATAGTCAGGGCCTAACTCTTTTAAAATCCACCCGCACATGCGCTTGATCATATCCGGCTTATCCACGTAGGTCGGGACAACAAGAGTGGTTATTTCAAACCAGACACCCTTTTGGTGCATGGTCTTGAATGTATTCAAAACCGGTTTAAGCGTTCCTCCGTTAAGTGAACGATAAATACCGTCATCAAAGGATTTCAAGTTGACGTTGGCCCCATCCAGATATTTGCACAGCCTGATAAGGGGTCCCTTATTGATGTAACCGTTTGAGACCAGGACATTTCTGATACCCGCCTCCTTGGCGAGCCTGGCCGTGTCATACATATATTCATAATAAGTAATAGGCTCCGAGTAGGTGTAGGCTATTGCCGGAAGCTTTCTTGTCTTTGCCTGCTTCACTACATCTTCTGGAAAAAGCTCAAAACACCTCACATCTTCAGGCCTTTTCTGGGAAATTTCCCAGTTCTGGCAGTTGAGGCACCTGAAATTACACCCTGTAGTGGCGATGGAAAAAACCAAAGAACCTGTATAGAAATGCATGAGAGGTTTTTTTTCAATCGGATCAACATTGACCGAGCAGGGGTTTCCATAAGTCAACGAATAAAGCTTTCCGCCTATATTCACCTTTGAACGGCAGATGCTCCGATCACCGGGTTCGAGTACACAGAGGTTCGGGCAGACTTGACACTGCACAGTTTCCCCGACCGTTTCATAGAAAAATCCCTCCTTAGACCACCTCCAAAGTTCGTCAGGGGCATCGCCCACGAAAATCTCTCCCTTTATGCTCCTGCCTTTTTGATTATCTCTTCCTGGAAATCCTAATCCCGTGGTAGTCCAAAAAAGGGTGGTGGCCCCTAAACCGATGGTTCTTAAAAATTCTTTGCGGGTTATCATTCTGCCCATAGTCTGCTCGTTTGATTGTCTGCTCATTTTGTATGTTCTCGATAAATCCGGTTAAAATCAATTATGCGTTTTTTCTGGATGCCCTCTTACGCGGGCATAACGGGAGACTTGGCACAGTCGTCATTCCCGTAAAGCCTGTCCCCGAGCAGGCGGGGAGCGGGAATCCAGGATTGCAGGAATAATTGCCCAGAAATATTGAGATGTTATGCAAAATTTAACCTCTTTTTTTTCCGGTAAACATAATAACCATGCTACTCGAGATTTTCACCAGTATTATAAAAACAACCGCGACCTTAATGCCCAGCAAAGGGATCAGAACCGTCCCCGTAGCAATTGTACCAACGGAAGCCCCACAGAGATCGGCGGCCAGACAGCCTGCCGCAGGACTCCTTTTTTCGCCAATTATGCCTGCCACTATAGGAAACTGGAACCCACAGACAAACGAGAAGCAAAAACAGTACACTAAGAAGCATATAGAAGGTAGCTCGCTCTTGATATATCCAATCCAAACAAAAAAAAGCAGCAGCAGGGACAAAAGGAACATCTCCGAAAACAGGAGTTTACGGATATCCTTATCACTTGAAATATTACCAACTATCGCCCCTGGGAGCAATCCTAACAGGAAGGCGGTCACGATTGCCCCGATCTTCAGATAAACGTACCCGTAAATAATCTGAAATGCAAAGACAATAAGCATCTCTACACCCATTGTCGCCAATCCGGTAGAAAACAAAATGTATTCTTCTCTCTTCATGAATGCGATATAGATCATGGTAAGAACGAATAGAATCGCAGCAAAATATCCTGGAGAGGTTCCATGCTTTTCAAACCATTCCTGAAAAACAATATTCATGAGCCTCGGCTCAAAATCGGTATTAATGTATTCATTTTCATCCAGGTTGTCCTTAAGCTGCTTTATCCTTTCCGCAGTAACGTTACCATAGAAAAAGCCCTCGATATAGGTTGTCCTGATGGATTTAGCTTTTAACCTGGCTGGTATGTCAGGCCACAATGTCTCGTCCCGGCAGAGAAAATAGGCCTCCTCCCCGGGGAGTATTATCACGTTTTTAAAATGCATTCGCGCCGTGTTATATAGGGTAGAAAGTTTCTTTTTCCTGGTTTCGCTAATGTAGTTCTGTGCATATTCCATGCTTATGGAAAGAATGCCGCCCTTCTTTAAGACCTTTTTTGCAAGAGCAAAAAATTCGCTCGTAAAAAATCGGTTTATCTGGAAGGTATCCGGATCGGGAAGATCAATAATAACGGCATCATACCTTCTGCGGGTCATTTTGATATATCGCCTTCCATCAGTATTAATTATCTCTAAAAACGGGGCCTTTTTGATGGTGCCCAGGCTTAGCGCTACATCCGTCAAATTGGGGTCAAGCTCCACATATTCAACATGTGCCGGTCTGTGTTTGAATACCTCATCCAGAGTTTCACCAAGCCCCCCGGAAACCAGAAGCACATTTTCTATCTTATCCAGCTGGCATAAGGGGTAATGTATCTTTTCTTCGCTGTTAACGATATTCGCCTCCGAATAAAGCGGGATACCCGATTCCCAGAAGGTGAACTGAGGGCCTTCCTTAGAAACGATAATCCTTCCGAAAGGAGACTCTAAATAACGAACAACCTCACCGTACTGGTGCGACAGCGTTAGGTTTTCAAAGGCGCGGTTCGTGGAACAATAATAAAAAACGGAACATGTAACGAGGGCGGTTATTAAAAAGACATTCCTCCGGAGCTGAAAAAGGAGTCCCAGACCTACCAGGATCAGGAAGGTAGAACAAATAGCGATGGTCAAAAAGGGTTTTACCCAGTAAACCAAAATAAAACTGAATATAAGTCCTCCTGTGATATCCCCTATGCTGTCGGTAAGATAAAGATCGCCACTGGTAAAGCTGTATTGATCCTCTTGCATTGTTTTTTGTGCGCAGGGAAGTATAAAGCCGGTGAGTAGACAGTATAGGCAAATGGTAACGATAATATAGAAGAAGATAGGATAAAAACCGGGGGAGGTGCCATGTTGAAAAAAAACTTCCCTGAACTCTCTGATCACTATTATCTGGAGGAGAGGCCACACGGAGATGATCAGGATGAGCAGGGAATAGCCCGCCACAGAAAGACGCTTAATGGGTTTCGCTGCCAGGCTGCCTATGCCGGTCAACAGCACCCAGCAGAATAGTACCAGAGAAATGGTGATTTCGTTACCGTGAAACTGTGACAAAAATTCTCTGATGGTCAGCAGTTGAGTAGTAACGGATGATATACCCGTACCGATGATGGACCATATGATCAAACGTCTATGATTTATCATGTGTCAATTGAAAGTGCTCAGGAGTCAGATTGATGTGCTTTTTGCCACACGATTAAAGATTGAAAATGCTTAGCGGGTTTCAATTTAATTCTGGCTCTTAAATTCTTACTTTTTGAAACTGTGTAGTTACCAGTAATTTATCAATAAGCAATGACAGGAGAGCTCCAGTTTTGAAGCGGCAAAGCCGCGTTACATAAAATCGTAAAGCCCTTATTCCTCAAAGGCCTGGACCTGATAGGTTAAGACTTCAAGATCTCCCTTCCGCCATTCATCCCCGTCCAGACCGGCCTTGAGACTGAGATGGGTCAGGAACTCCTCTTTTCCTGGTAATTGTTCCCAGACCTGTGGGAGAAACGTGGACTGGTAAAATCCTTTTTTTAAAATAACTCCATCAATGCCTGGGCGAAGTTTATTCAGAAGATCATCGGCATCGGAATATGAAAGCGGTTTTGGATCGGTCAGGATACTGATCTCAATCCTGACCCGTTTCCACTCATCTTTAGTAAGCGGACGAAACCGTGGATCCCGGAATGCCGCATTGATGGCATTTACGCGGATGCCCTCGATTAATGATTCCTGCGGGATGATATGGCCGATACATCCCCTAAGTCCTCCCTGGATAGTTATTGTCACAAATGTGCCGCGCTTTTCAGAAAACTTCGGGGAAATATCTGATTCCGGAGAATTCTGCTCCTTCCTTGCAAAGAGTTCCTGCTCGATGATCTGTCTCGCCACTTTCAGGAGATACCTTCCCTCTTCTTCCGTAAGTTTATCAATATCTGCCATGCCCACCTCCTTACTGCCGGCCTCACCGGTTGAGACCATTGCCCCCCCGGGTTTTTTATGGCGGTCGCTTGCCGAAGTAGTCCCCAGGGCCGGCGCCAATAACACAACTATCAACAACAAACAAAAGATGCCGAAAATCGAACATTCACCACGAATTTTCACCATGTTCATTCCTGTCTCACCAATAATGCTGTCTATTACAATAAAACCCCATTATGCTAATTGACAAATTATGATAGCGCAAAAAACCCCTGTCACCCCGAAACAAGCGCGCCTTTTTAAGACTTTAGGCATTCTACTAATCCCATGTTATCATGAAATAGGGTTGCTAACACAAGACCTGTCATCGAAATATACTTGGGCACGTAATAACCAATCATGGCTCTCAAAAAATCATCAGGAAATAAAAAGATTGGCTGTGGAAAAATTCGGATCACTGGTCAAGTTCACGCCCAGGCGTCTCAGGCCCGCTTCATCGCCGGGTGTGGGCATGTGGGTCATATGGACCTCGCACCCATCAAGTTCTACCAGTTTTTCAATGGCTAATTGAGCGGCAGAGTTTGTCGTTGCACTTATGCTAAGGGCTATAAGGGCTTCCACCAAATCCAGGCTTAGGGTCTTCTCCTTTAGGATTTTTGTCTTAAGATTGCTTACAGAACCGGTGATGTTGGGCGGCAATAATTTAATCTTGGCTGGAATCTCGGCCAGATGCTTAATGGCATGCAAAACAAGACTTGATGCCGCATGCAGAAACGGGGAGTTATTACCGGTAATGATGGTCCCGTCTTTTAGCTCCACGGCAGCCCCGCAAAAAATGCCTTCATTTCCTTTGTTTCTTTCCCGCGCTTCTATCGCTGCCCCGCGTGCCGGTCCGACAACTCTTCTATACTCCGTTTCAAGACCAAAATCCTTTATAAGAAGCTCTACCCTCTGGACGGTCTCCTTATCGGCAAAACCCATCACGTATTCACAACGGTATCTGAAATATCGCCTGATAACTTCCTGCTTGGCCGCCTCCTGTGCGGCTTCATCATCGGTTATGGCAAAACCGGCTCTGTTTACGCCCATGTCTGTCGGGGATTTGTAAAATGATTCATCACCTGTTATTTTCTCCAATATTCTTTTTAGAACAGGAAAAACCTCTACATCACGGTTATAGTTTATGGCCTTTTTGTCGTAGGCCTCAAGATGGAAGGGATCAATTAGGTTAAAGTCCCCGATATCAGCGGTTGCCGCCTCGTAAGCCACATTAACCGGATGTCTCAAAGACAAATTCCAGATAGGAAAGGTCTCAAATTTTGCGTATCCGGAGATTTTCCCGCGCCTGTAATGGTGATATATCTGAGAAAGACAGGTAGCTAACTTGCCACTGCCAGGTCCCGGACCCGTAACGATGACGAGCGGTTTTTCGGTTTCAATATACTCATTTGCACCGTACCCTTCATCACTGACGATCAGCTCCACGTCTGTGGGATAACCTTTTGTAAAACGATGGGTGTAGACTTTTATGTTTCTCCTTTCCAATTGGTTCTTGAACAAAGTGGCGGCCGGCTGGTTCTCAAAACGGGTGATAACAACGCCCAGCACATCGATTCCCCATCCCCTCAAATCATCAATCAGTTTGAGGGCGTCTGAATCATATGTGATTCCGAAGTCCGCCCTTATTTTTTTCCTTTCAATATCACCGGCATAAATGCAGAGCAGGATGTCTGCCTTGTCTCTCAATTCCTGCAGGAGCCTCATTTTCACATTCGGATCATACCCAGGCAAAACCCTCGAAGCATGATAATCATATAATAATTTGCCCCCGAATTCGAGATACAGTTTATTATCATTTCCTTTAACCTTTTCAAGTATTTCAGAGCTCTGTTCTCTTATATATCGTTCATTGTCGAAGACCACATTGCCTGTCATGTTCCCCCCACTTGACGATCATTTATAAATATCAAGTCACGGCCTCTCTTCTCCCTTTCTCTGCTTCATCTATTTACAATACTTCACAAAAAATCATTGTTCAAGATCAAAGGCCTTTTTTTAAAGATGCTGACAGTCATTTCCTTGACCTCCTCTCCTTCCTTTCCTATACTTCCAAAAGTCATTTTATGTTAGCTGTAAGAAACCCATGGCTTACGCCCTGATCCTTCTGCCTGATCTTGATATGATTCAAGCCCCTGTTCATTGCACAAGAGACTAAAAAGGACTTATATGGAAAATTTAAAAAAGAAAAGGGAGCGCGTAAAACAGATCTTTGAGATACTGGATCCCATTTATACCCGCGAAAAAACCGCACTGAAACACAAAACGCCTTTTCAACTCCTCATATCAACCATTCTTTCTGCCCAGTGCACGGACAAACAGGTTAATCAGGTCACCAGGACCCTGTTTAAAAAATATAAAAGCCCCCGGGACTATTTGGCTGCTCCAATTGCCGAGCTGGAAGCGGATATCCGGCCTACAGGCTTTTTCAAAAACAAGGCCAAATCCATAAAGGGTTGCTCCCAGGCGTTGATAGAACTATATGGCGGTAATGTGCCCTCCACCATGGAGGAAATGCTTAAACTGCCCGGCGTGGGTAGAAAGACTGCAAATTGTGTCTTAGGAGCGGCCTTTAATGTACCCGGTGTTGTTGTTGATACCCACGTAAAGAGGCTTGCCCAAAGATTGGAGCTCACGGAAAACCAGAATCCGGACAAGATTGAAAAGGACATAGAAAAACTCCTTCCAAAGGAAAAATGGCGCCGCCTTTCCGATATCCTCATCTATCACGGCAGGGACATCTGCAAGGCAAGAAGACCTGACCATGACCGATGCCCTGTCTGTGGCCTGTGTCCGTCAAATTCGATTTAGTCTAAAGTAAAGAATCCCCAACCTAAGGCCGGGGCTTTATAGACCGGCAAAATATTATAATTTCATCTGGATACATGACGAATGGGCCATGGGGGTCTCTTTTCAAAAATCGCATTCAAACTTCTGCCCAAAAAGTCGAACGCCCCCATTCCCGCAAATAGACGGCCTGGGGTAGATATTGCCGCCTAGGGCCACGATAAAGAATCCCTTCAGGGGCTGTTCAAAGATGAAATTTAAGGCCTCACTAACGTTCCATAAAAGCCCCTCCGATGCCGCTTTTGAAAACAGACCCCCATGCCCCTGCTTTTACTCTATAATGGTTGAGCAAACCTTAAGGCGAAGGTATGGGACCCTTCGAAAGGCCGCATCTTTCGGATAAAAGTCCCTCTCCCCTTTGCCGCGGCCCGAGTCGCGGTCTGCATTGCAACGAGCCAATTTAATCTACATCCTTCGGTTGAAGCAGACCCGCCAGAAAGACGGCGGGCAAGCAGCAGTGAGGGCCGCTTGCAACTCAGGAGTAGATGCAGACTGGAGAAGTGTGCCATACCGAGCCGTTTGACTGATACAGCCTTTAAGGGTAGGGCTTTATGGCCGGGTAAATATAAAGGGTTGTAGCCCTTTTTACCGGAATTCCGCCGCTAAAAAAGTATGATCGGAGGGCTTTTCGGACATCCTTGCTTGTGTGTCGATCCAGGCCCTGAGTGACTTTTCCGCTAAGGGAGGCGTGGCCAGGATATAATCAATGCGCCAGCCCATTTTTCGCTTCAATGCATTTGGAATTCTGTAATCCCAGAAGGTATAGTGATCGCCGCCTGGCTCGTGCTTCCGCATAATATCCACCAATCCCCAGTCTAAAAAATCCCGCAGGATGGCCTGCTCATCAGGGTGGAAGCAAACCCCTCCCCTGAAATTATCCGGGGCATAAACGTCTATGTCCTCAAGCGCAACGTTAAAATCCCCGGCCAGCAAAAAGGGCCGGCCAGGATCATAATTCTCTTTGACATGATCTAAAAGATCCTTTAACCAGGTGAGTTTGTATTCGAATTTATCCGTCCCTACTTTAAATCCCTGGGGTACATAGACGTTTATTATTTGAATGTCATTAAATTTCACACTCACGAAACGGGCCTGTTCACCTTCCTCATCGTAAAGATTCAGTCGGATTTTCTCCGGCGGGATTTTGCTGATGACGGCAACACCGTTATAGGATTTCTGCCCCCTGAATATTGCATTATAACCGGCTTCCTCAAACAGATCGGCAGGAAAGTCCTTGTCCTGAACCTTTGTCTCCTGGAGACACAGCACATCCGGTCGTTCCCGGTCCAACCAGTCCAAGATAATTTGCAACCTGGCACGAATGGAATTGGTATTAAATGTGACGACTTTTAGGGCCATCTATTCATCCTTTTATGCCCTCTTTCCGCAGAAGTTTCTTGAAAATGCGCAAAGCACATTCCCCGTAAGCTTGTCCGTCCTCGTCCGACGCCATAGGCTATGGCCGACGGTGTCCGCAGTAGCCTGTCCACCCTCCGCAGTAGCCTGCTACGGAGGACGGGCTACGGAGGATGGATCGGAGCGAAGCGGAGGATTTATCCGCCTCAGGAGGATCCCTCGCTAGCGGGGATGCAGGGACGTGAGCGAATTATCATTTCACTGGGCGGGCTCATTAAGAAGGCCGCGAAGACCTCACTCATGATTGTGCTTGATGGGGGACTTATCGCCCATTTATTTCACTTTGCTTCCCGGTACGATATCGGCATCGGGCATGAGTATATGCACCCCGGACTCGTCTTCAGCCGCCAGGACCATGCCGCGGGATTCCACTCCCATCAGCTTGACCGGTGCCAGGTTTGCTACCAGCACTACCTGTTTTCCGTTAAGATCCTGTTCACTGTAATGGCCCACCAGACCGGCCACAACTGTCCTCTCTTCACCTATATCCACGGTAAGCTTGATGAGCCTCTTGGAACCGGGAATGGCCTCGGCCTTTTTAATGGTTGCAATTCTCAGATCAAGTTTCTGAAATTCCTCAAAGGAAATCAGGGGTATTTCTTCCGATTGCACTTTTCTTTCCTCCCTTTTTGAAGGTCCTTCCTGCTTTTCGCTCAAAATGCGTGGGAACAGGACCGGTACATTTTTAATAGACCGAATCGGCTTTTCATTTCCCCATGCCCTGAGGTCTTCAAGAAGAAAATCCTTGCCCTTTTTGGCAAGACCTAATTCATCCTGAATCTTTTCAGCGGATTCAGGCATAAATGGCCAAATAAGTCCAGAAACAATCTTAATCGTTTCGGTGATGTAATAGATAACCGTAGCAAGCCTTTCTCTGTCTGACTTTGCAAGAACCCACGGTGCCATGGTGTCGATGTATTTGTTTACCTTGCCGATCACCTCCCACACCCCCATCAGGGCCTTGTGAAAGGCCAGTTCTTTCATGAATACCTCGTACCTGTCAATCATATCCAGGGCTTCGGTTTTTAGAACCCTATCTTCACGTTCAGGGGAACCCGGTTCGGGCAATACTCCTTCATAATACTTCAGAACCATAGTCAGGCTCCGGCTTACCAGGTTTCCAAGATCATTTGCAAGATCGGCGTTAATACGAGCAATCAGGGCCTCTTCGCTGAACTCAGAATCAAGCCCAAAAACCATATCACGCAAAAGGAAATACCGGAATGCATCCAGCCCATACACATCCGCTAATTCGAGGGGCCTGACCACATTCCCGATGCTCTTGGACATCTTACCCTCGTTCACGTTCCAGT
>CAZENC010000033.1:0-16119 GCA_964513115.1 uncultured Desulfobacteraceae bacterium
AGATAACCGTCTCCTCAGGCACGCCGAGGGCAAGCAGGATCAGGGCCGCGCAAACGCCGGTCCGGTCCCTCCCCCCAGCACAATGAAAGGCCAAGGGACGGCTATCCGGTTCGGCCAGACGATGAAAGACCTTGCCAAGTGTGCCCCCATACTCATCGATAATCCTTACATTGGCATCGATCATGAATTCCTCTGTCAACCAACTGACTTCGCCTTTTCCTATCTTTTCGTAGTAGAAATCGAATTCCCTTTCACCATGGATGATAGGAAGCTGAAGGTAGTCTATTGAGTCGTCATCCGGCAATCGATCAGGCCACCTATTCGATTCGGTTGGGGTACGAAAATCACAGACAAGTTTTATTCCCATTCGTTTAAGTAGTGCAAGATCCTTTTCCGTAAGATTGGAAAGGTTATCGGAGCGGAAGATTTGGCCCCATTTCACTCGGGAACCGTTTGATGTCTGGTAACCGCCCAGGTCTCGGAAGTTCAACGAACCTTGTAGCGGTACCAGCCGCTCCGCCGTGATAACTCCAGGGCTACCATCGGGTACCACCTCGAAATAATAGCGGACTTCCGGGTCAAATTCAGAGATCCTGACGGTGTTTCTGCCCCTTACCCTGGCGGCGGGAGACCTGCGGTCGATGGTGACCGGTGAACTGCCCATGTAAATCGAGACCATAAGATCTCTCAATGGGGTTTCCCAACAGATTTCGAGTGCTTCCCGCTCAATCCTTTCGACAGTGACATTGGATATTTTAGATGATTTGGGTCCTGCAAAATGCATAGCGAATATATTCTCCCTTTTTCGCCCTCCGAGGTATAGCTGTGAAAGCTGGAGGCTATGGGATCGGTGCATGAAGATTAGATTAGTAAAATTCACTACACTTGAGGCCCGTTGGGCGAAGATCAATGATATTATTCGGTTTTTGGGGGAAGGAGTATAGAGAATAGGCGTTTGTGTGTCAAAGGAAAACAGGTGCCATGGGCCCTTTTGTTGGTTTTACATGCAAATTTCTGCAAAAATTTCTACCTGAATCTTGCATAAACAATCTTGAAGCTATTAATAAAAAAACATAATTTTATGTACTTAGGTAGGTTTTAGGCAGACCATGGAAATAACTTATTGGGTGTCAGTAGAATGAAAACCAAATATTCAAGATTGTTTACCATTCGGGAGCGCCGATTTTACCGAATCTACCGCGTTATCAAGTGCTTGCGGTAAAGTACTACAGCTGCGCACTTGAAGCCTTGTATCTTCAGCAAACTCGACGCCTGCAAAATACAGGTTCTGTGAAAAACCAGAAGAGTTCCAGTTAGCTGATTTAAATTGATCATAATCGCAGGATATTCCCTGATCCAATCCCTAAATAGATTTTATGAAACAGAAATAATCATAAGCTGTATTTATTAATATCATAGGAAAAATGAAATTGACATGTTTTTGTGATTATTTCATAATTAGTAAATTTTATGAAAAATGTGCTTGAATGCTTCGGTCTTTGATCGGAGATGAAAAGTGGGAAAGTCGTTTTGCTAACCCTCACCCAAACCCTTTTCCTTCCCCACTAGAGACGGGACCTTCGACAAGAGAAGGGAGGGTATGACTTTTTAAAAAACTATCAATCTTGCTATCGGTATTATGGGTATTGGATATGAGGTGTTCATTATGGTTATATTTATAGGAGGACTTCCGGGGTCTGGTAAGTCTTCGATCGCAAGATCCTTAGCCGAAAAACTACCTGTTAATTACTATGATGTGGACGAAGTGAAGAGGGTGATAGGCCCACAGGATCCTGATTTTGGCTATAACATGAAGCATGGGATACCCTTCACAGAAGAAGTGCGACTCAAGGTGTTTGAGAAAGTTGTTGAGGATTTTGAGTCCTTATCCAAGAGTAATGAACACTTGCTGGTTGATGAATCCCTGCATTTGAAAAAGTCGAGGCAGGTATTGTTTGATGGTGCGAAGGCTTATTTCGGAGGATATGTTATTGTCTGGATAAAAACGGATGAAGCGATTGTTGAGGAGCGTCTGACAGGCAAGGAAAGAACCGGTCATATACTCTCAGATCCCATGAAAATGTATCGTAGTTTTGCAAAGGAATTTGAACCCTTTGATGGAAGCTACATCGTGTGCGAGAATAATGGTTCAATAGGAGAAACAACGGAAAAATTGTATTCCATGATTCAAAACTTGGCCTCATTGAAGATTTAGAGAGGGTATCTTTGGCTGACATTGTAAAAACGATGCCGCCGGGGCCGCCCTTTACCCTAAAAATTAGAGCGATTTGTGCCTTGGCCTTTGGGCAGGCTTATCGCTTATCATAATAGAGAATGATGGACCCAAGCTACCGGATAGACGTTGATTTTAATCTGGGTAAAATCAAGGCCCAATTTAGAAGGATTTTTGAATTGGCTTTATCCTTTCTAAAGACCAGGCATAACAAAATCCATACATTTATTGTCTATCAATATGCTCTTTTGTTGCTCGAGGAGGAGCCTGGTGCACCTAAAATAGTTATCCCCGCGTCAATATTACACGATGTGGGTTGGTCTTCCGTGCCCGAAGAAAAACAACTCGGGGCATTCGGCCCAGACGTTGGAGAAGCTGAACTCTAAAGAAAACATGAGGTAGAGGGCGCGGCCATCGCTCAGCGTATTCTGAATGGTTTTTGACAAAAACAGGTAGGAAAATCGCAACCTACGAGGCGCAGAAAAGAGAAAAGAAGATCAGGGAGGAGCAGCGTTAGAGAAAATGGTATGGGCATCCCAATAAATGACAAAGAGAGAGTAATATGCTGGAGGTTGAAGACAATTCAATTTGAGCCCGACCCAAAGGACCGACCGTTGCCGGTTATATCTGGTAAAGGCAGGGCTGAAGAATTGGGCTCCATTAATCAAATGATTGACGATTGAAGATTTGTCAAGAAATCAACTATTTTAAATGCAAAAGGGGTTCTTGTGGACGTTTTGGAGCCATTAAAGGAGGCATCAGATTTAATAAAGGATGCCGGCGGGGAGTCATTAAAACTATGCTTTCAATGCGGGCTTTGCACAGTGAGCTGCCCGTGGAATGCGGTGAGAACGTTTATTCCACACAAGATGATTTGCCAGTCTCGATACGGGTTGGTTGACCTGGAGGACGAAGACTGGTGGCTTTGCAGCACATGCAATACGTGCGTTAGCCGCTGCCCCCGCGGCGTGAGCATTACGGATATCATGCAGGCAGCCCGCAAAATTATGCTCGAGTTTCAGTATGAGAGAGCACCGGCCAGCCTTCGTAATGCAATGGGTAGCCTGATAAGTGAGGGCAATCCATGGGGGAACGAACGAGAAACGCGGGCCAACTGGACAAAGGACACTGACGTAGGAAGCTTTGCGGACTATCATGAGTTACTGTATTTTCCCGGTTGTGTGCCCGCTTATGATCCGAAAATGATAAATGTAGCACGCGCTACTGCCAGCCTATTGCAAATAACAGGGGCGAACTTCGGTATCCTCGGAGAAAAAGAGGGCTGCTGCGGTGAGAGCGTGAGAAAGGCAGGAAACGAAGAGCTTTTCGAACATCTGGCAAGAAGTAATATTGATAACTTTAATAAAAAGGGCGTTAGGGAAATAATTGTCACTTCACCACACTGCTACACCACGTTCAAGGAGGACTACCCCCGGCTTGGAGGCAACTTTAAGGTTTTTCATTTTACCCAGTATTTATCCAGGCTCGTTGACAAAGGAGAACTTAGGTTCACGAAGGAATTCAAAAAGAAAGTCGTCTATCATGATCCCTGTTACCTCGGCCGGCACAACGGGATATATGATGAACCACGAAATGTATTAAAAGGTATTCCCGGCCTAGAGCTGATGGATGAGATTGACTCCCGTGAAAACAGCCTTTGTTGTGGCGGTGGAGGGGGAAGGATATGGATGGAAACAAGGAAGGGTGAGCGGTTTTCCGATATTTTAATAGACCAAGCGATTGAGCTGGGGGCGGATATACTGGCGACTGCCTGTCCGTACTGCATTCTTAATTTCAAGGACAGCGTATTGACGGCTGGTAAGGAGGACGTCCTTGAGATTAAGGATATTTCTGAAATTGTTCAGGAGGTGATTTAGTTACTTGATCTGAATAATGGGGTGTTGGATTGCAATAGTCTTATGAAAGCGATTTTATTATTAAAAAGATGGTGAGAAAAGGTTATGCCCAATAGTAAACATGGGACTCCGATATCAGATCTGACCAAAGGCAAAGTGGGATCAGTTATGGTGGTCGGCGCTGGAATCAGCGGAATACAGGCCGCATTAGACGTTGCCAATTCCGGCTTCAAGGTCTATCTGATAGAAAAGGGACCGGCTATCGGCGGTAAGATGTCTCAGTTGGACAAGACCTTTCCAACCAATGACTGTTCCATGTGTATTCTTTCTCCTAAGTTTATTGAGTGTTCTACAAACCCGAACATATCCATAATAACCGACGCCCAAATTGATCGTATCGAGGGTGAGGCAGGAAATTTTAAGGTAACCCTGGTCCAAGAACCCCGATATGTTGATGTGGAAAAATGTACCGGCTGTGGAACCTGTTCCGAGTATTGTCCAGTGAACATCCTTGATGCATATAATGAAGATTTAGCCACTCTCAAGTGTATTCATATCTTTAGTCCACAGGCAGTACCGGCCATTTCGATAGTGGATCCAACACAGTGCCTGTTTTTTCTCAGAACCGAGTGCCAGATTTGCGCGGCAGCCTGCACAAATAAGGCTATAGACTTCCATCAGAAACAGAGAAAACAGGAAATCGAGATTGGCAGTGTGATCCTGGCTCCGGGCTATGAGACATTTGAGCCGGAGCTTCAGAGTCAATACGGTTACCAGAGGTTAATTAATGTAGTTACCAGTCTTGAGTTCGAGCGTTTGCTGAGCGCCACCGGACCTCATCGCGGAGAATTATTGCGTCCTTCAGACAAAAAATCGCCAGAAAAGATAGCCTGGATTCAATGCGTCGGTTCCCGTGACATTGCCGCCGGTAATACCTACTGTTCCTCGGTATGTTGCATGTATGCTATTAAGCAGGTCATCCTGTCCAAGGAACATGAGCCCAAACTTGAGGCTGTCATATTACATAATGATATTCGCGCTTACGGTAAGGGGTTCGAAAAATATTATGAGAGGGCAAAAAACACCCCTGGTGTCAGGATTATTTGGAGCAAGGCATCAATTGTAAAGGAAATGCCGGAGACTAAAAATATCGTGCTCAGGTATCGTGTTAACGGTAACGAGGTGAGGGAGGAAGAATTTGATCTTGTTGTCCTTTCCGTTGGTCTGACTTCCCCTTCCAGTAACAGGCAGCTGGCAGACAAACTGTCTATTAAAACGAATTCTTCCGGATTTTGCGAAAGTCCCGTTTTCTCACCCATTGAGACCAGTCAGCCGGGCATATATGCCTGCGGCGTATTTCATGGTCCTATGGATATCCCCGATTCAGTGACCACTGCAAGCGGCGCTGCATCGTTTGCCTCTCAGCTCCTCTCAGATCAGCGAGGGACATTAATCGAAGAGAATGCCTACCCTTCCGAGAGGGATGTTACCGGAGAACCGCCGAGGGTAGGCGTCTTTGTCTGTGACTGTGGAACTAATATCGTCAAGGTAGTGGATGTGGCAAGGGTGGTCGAGTATGCCAGAGGGCTGGCATGTGTTGTTCATGCTGAAGAAAACATCTTTAGTTGTTCCATTGATTCAGTCACCCATATGGTTGAGACGATCAAGGAGAAAGGGTTAAACCGCGTAGTAGTTGGCGCATGCACTCCCAGGACCCATGAGCCTGTATTCCAGGACGCCCTGAGGGAGGCCGGGCTGAATCCATATCTGTTCGAATTTGCCAATATTCGTGAGCAGTGTTCTTTGGTACATATGAGGGATGGGGAGGCAGCCACGACCAAGGCACAAGACCTTGTGAGAATGTCGGTGGCCAAAGCGACACTCCTCGAGCCCTTGAGCCATTTATCTTATGGCATAAACCATGCGGCCCTCGTTATTGGTGGCGGTATCTCGGGAATGGTCAGCGCTTTGGCCTTGGCGAGCCAAGGTATCGAGGTTCACCTGATTGAAAAGACCAAAGAGCTAGGCGGAATGGCTAAGGAAATCCAGTATACAGTAGAGGGAGGGGATGTCCAGGAGTATCTCCGGGAACTCATACGGAAGGTTTATGGAAACCTTTCGATCCAGGTATATACGGAGGCCAACATTGCGGAGTTCAATGGTTATGTGGGAAATTTTATGACCAGGATTACAAGGGGAAGCAAGCGGTCCATAAAAGAGATATCCCATGGTGTTACCATTGTTGCCAGCGGCGCTGAGGAGTTCAAGCCGAGCGAGTATCTCTATGGCAAAGACCCACGCATATTGACCCTGCTCGAATTAGAAGCAGAAATAACAGGGAACAGAGAAAGGTTCAGAAATTGCAATTGTCTTGTTATGATTCTATGTGTCGGGTCAAGAGAGGGTGAGAGACCCTATTGCAGCAGAGTATGTTGCACTCAGGCCATAAAAAATGCCTTGAAACTGACAAAAATAAATCCGGATATGGAAATCTATATTCTTTATCGTGACATGAGAACATATGGGTTGCGGGAGGAGTATTATCGGGAGGCGGGTGATCAAGGGGTGAAGTTTATTCGGTATGATATAAATGACAGGCCCGATGTTCAGGTTATTCAAGAAAATGGCAGGTCTATCCTGAGGGTCACTGTAACCGAGCCTGTCCTTGGCCAGCGCCTTATGCTAAATACCGATATGTTAGGCTTGGGCGTAGCAATAAAACCCCCTGCCGGTAATAAGACACTATCCCAGCGACTGAAAGTACCCTTGAATGAAGATGGTTTTTTCATGGAAGCCCATATGAAACTCCGCCCTGTGGATTTTGCCAATGACGGCATATTCATGTGCGGCCTGGCGCATAGCCCGAAATTTATAGATGAAAGCATTGCTCAGGCCCGGGCGGCGGCCTCCCGGGCCATTACCATACTTGCTCAGGACGAGATCAGGGCAGGTGGAATGGTCTGCGTTGTTAACAAGTGGAATTGCACCGGTTGCGGTGTCTGTCGGGAGGTCTGCCCTTTTAATGCCATAGAAGTAGATGCGAAGGAGAATGTGGCGGTAGTCAATGATGCACTTTGCAAAGGTTGTGGAATCTGTTCCTCCAGTTGTCGAAGTGGCGCCCTGGATATCGGAGGATTTACCAATGAGCAGACCCTTTCACAAATTCAAGCTTTTTAGCTGCGAGTGAATAATATATGATATTTAGAAGCAGATGAGTGCTGATTTGCAAGATTTTTCAATATCTGCGTTCATTTGCGTAAACGTGCCCGCCGTCCGGCAGGCGGGTCTGCGTCCAAAAAAAATCAGAGAGGATCAAAATGTTTGCTTGGAAAGGTAAAATTCTAAGGGTAAACCTCTCAACAGGGAACTGCTCTGTGGAAGATACGGGATCTGATTTGATCAGAGATTTTATAGGCGGTCGTGGCATGGGTCTGAGGATTCTGTATGACGAGATTGACCCCCGCATTGACCCTCTTGGCCCTGATAATAAATTGATCTTCGCTACTGGTCCTCTTACCGGGACTGGAGCTCCCGCGGGAGGAAGATTTATAGTAGTATCCAAATCACCTTTGAGCGGCGCTATTGCCAACTCGTGCTGCGGGGGATATTTCGGTGCCAATCTGAAGTTTGCAGGCTATGACCTGCTCATTATCGAGGGCAAATCACCCGAGCCTGTTTATATAAGCGTCATAAATGATGCGGTGGAGATTAAACCTGCCGGACACCTTTGGGGAAAGTGGACCACGGAGACCGAGGGCGCGATCAGATCGGAGATGGGATCTGATTTTGATGCCTGGGAACTCAACAGTATGAGCATCCTATCTGTCGGTCCTGCTGGAGAGAACCTGGTGAGATTTGCCTGTATGATGGCAGATGGTGGAAGGGCGGCAGGCCGCTCAGGATTAGGTGCGGTAATGGGTTCGAAGAATCTGAAAGCATTGGTGACCCTTGGTAAAGGGGAAGTGGCTATTGCCGATGTGGAAGGCTTCAAGAAGGCAATTATGGATTTCCTCCAGGAGGGCAGAGATAATAAGGCCCTTGAGAAAAGGCGTATGTGGGGAACATGGAGCCTGCCGGGTCGGGCCAACAAGAACGGTACGCAGGCTGCCCTGAACTTTCAAGCCGGCTATTTTGAGCCGTTCACCAAATTTGAGGACCCTGCCTTTATAAGGGACCGCATCTGGGTGAGGGATGAAGCCTGTTTTGGCTGTCCATTTGCCTGCAGCAAAAGAAGCCGGATATCAGATCCGTCCTATCCGGGAACGTTAAAGGGGCCGGAACACGAAACCATGGCCCTGCTTGGATCAAATTGCGGGTCCGGCGAACTCGATGATCTATGCCGTGCCAACTATCTCTGCAATGAGCTTGGCATGGATACCATAACTACTGGCGCTGTTTTTTCCTGTGCCATGGAGCTCTTTGAAAAGGGGTATCTACCGGAAAAGGATATTGGATATCCTCTCAAGTTCGGCAATACCGAAGCCATGTTCCAGTTGATGAAAAAAACGGCCCTGCGACAGGACTTCGGCGATCTGCTGGCTGACGGGGGAAAGGCATTGGCTGAAGTGTGCGGGCATCCGGAACTTTTTATGGGGATAAAAGGGATGGGTATGCCTGCCTGGCATCCTCAAGGCTCTGAAATCATCGGACTCCAATACGCCACTAACAACGTTGGGGCCTGTCATACTAAGGCAACATTACCTTTTTACGAGGGCAGAAAGGATCCTGCACATGGTGTGGAGTGGACAAAGGATGACCAGGACTATATTGCCGTTGTGGACTGCGCGGTTTTGTGCTGGATTATCTACCACGGCCCCCTATGGAGTGAAAAGCTTCTATTATGGCTGAGGACAACGACAGGAATCGATTACACTGAAAATGACCTGTCGTTAATAGGCGAGAGGATATGGAATCTGGAACGGCTATTCAATCTAAAGGCTGGTCTCAGCGGGAAGGATGATTGCCTGCCCAAGAGAATGACGGACGAACCATGTGTTAACGACCAGGTAGTCCATCTTGACCGGATGCTCCCTGAATACTACAGATTACGCGGGTGGGATGAAAAAGGTATTCCTACATTCGAAAGGCTCCAACATTTAGGATTGGAAAAGGAAGGGGCAGAGGCGAAATGAGGATAAAGATAGATCATACAAAATGTACCGGATGCAAACTCTGTGAGGTGGTATGCTCTCTTTATCATACGGAGGGAGTCAATCCCTGGAGATCGAGGATAAGGGTATTTATCGGCGAAGAATTCTGTCTCCCGGTAATAGCAGGCCCTTATACAGAGGCGGCATGCAACTCAAAAAGCCTGGTCTTTATCGATGGCAAGGAATTTGACGGATGCGTGGTCTGTAGGGCTTCCTGTCCCGCTAAATCCGTGTTTAAAGAACCTGACACGGCCATCCCTTTAAAATGTGATTTTTGTGGTGAACCTCCTGACCCCCAGTGTGTCAGATGGTGCGAATCTGATGCCCTGACAATTGTGATTGATGATTGAATATTGACGATTGAATATTGAGTAATTCAACAAAAAATAGTCAATGGTCGATCTAAAATCATAAATTTAAAATTAACAATCTTCAACAGTCAATCTTCAATTATAAAAATGACAACATTCGCAGGCAAACTCCTAAGAATTAATCTGAATACCTCCACATATCGTGAAGAAGAGATTCCTGATCGCTATTATAACGAATTTATTTCTGCTCGAGGGCTCAGTGTCAAATACCTTTATGATGAACTAAAGGCAAATCTTGATCCTCTTGGCCCGGAAAATAAATTAATAATGTCCATAGGCGTATTAGGGGGCACCCGGCTCCAGGGCTTTTCCAAATGGTGCGTTGCGTCCAAGAGCCCTCTGACCGGCACCGTCTTCCGTGCTATAACGGGCGGAAATTTCGGTGTTTGGATGAAGCATGCCGGATATGACCTGATAATAATTGAGGGAAAAGCGCACAAACCTTCATATGTATATATAGACAAAGAAAGTATTAATTTCTTGGATGCAGAGGGTTTTTGGGGTCTGGATCCCCGACAATTGCAACGGAGACTTAAAGAAAAGCACGGCCCTAAAACGGAATCAATATGCGTGGGAATGGCCGGGGAAAAACTGATCCGGTATGCTACCATCACTTCGGGTGAACGTACTGCATCGCGAGGTGGGATGGGAACTGTCATGGGGTCCAAGAATTTAAAAGCCGTCTCTATCAATGTCCCCATCAGGAAGCAACCCCCATTCGACAAGACTAAATTCGATCATTTAGTCAAACAGCAGATTAGCATTTTAAAAGAGCACCCTCGCAGAAAGAATTTGACCACCATGGGAACGCCTTACATGACTACTATGGCGGATAAGTTGGGCATGCTGCCGGTCAGAAATTTTCAGGAGGGAAGCATCCGGAATATTGAAGAGATCTCCGACGACGAATTTTATATACTGAAAAAGTCAAAGGCCGGTTGTTATCAGTGTATGACCCGGTGTGGGGGTATGCGTGAGGTCACGGAAGGGCCTTTTAGAGGAACGCAAATTGATGGACCGGAATATGAGACAATTTACGCATTCGGCCCCCTGCTAGGCATTTCGGACAAATCATTTGTCATCAATGCCAATGCGCTTTGCGATTATTATGGGTTGGACACCATAAGTACCGGTGTCTGTATTGCCTTTGCCTTCGAATTATTTGAAAAGAGGATTATTTCGGCCTTTGACACCGATGGTCTTGACCTAAGCTGGGGCAATAAGGAGGCTGCTTTTTCCTTGATTGAGAAGATCGCAAAGAGAGACGGGATAGGCTATCTGCTGGGAGAAGGCACAAAAAGAGCGGCTTTGGATATTGGTGTTAATTCCGATCACTTTGCTATTCAAATAAAAGGTCTGGAGCTTCCGGGTTATGAGCCAAGGGCCATCAAGGGATATGCATTGAGTATGGCCACCTCGAATATCGGCGGAAGTCATATGTACGGACGCCCCAGAGATGAACTTTCAGGAAAGGTGGACTCCTTCACAGAGAAAGGAAAGGGGGCATCTATAGCCCATGTACAAAAGGAACAGGCACTGGAGGACTCCTTGATTGCCTGCGCCTTTGGCAATTCCGGTCTGGATTTTCAAAAATACTCTGAGTTTCTCATGGCTGCAACCGGTATTAATGAGTTTGCAGAAACTGACAATTTATTGAAGATTGGGGAGAGGATTATCTGTCTGGAGCGGTGTTTTAATGTCAGGGAGGGATTTAGGCGCAAGGATGATTCGCTCCCAAAACGTATGACTTCAGAACCGCTAAGGAACGCCGGACCGTCCACCGGGCAGGTTGTAAAAGATTTGGATAGTCTACTGGATGAGTATTATCAAGCATTAGGGTATACGAAAGAAGGGGTCCCGATTATTGCAAAGTTGAAAGATCTGGGGCTTGATGAAACGATAAAGGAAATTCACGGACAGTAGGAGACAACGGAGTTCCGCCTTGATTCATCCATCTTTGAGAAAGGCGGAGCTTGGGGACATGGAAAGGGATTCTTCTAAAAAGGAAAGATGATGGAGATAGAAAGGAAACTGGTCCAGAACTTGATAAAAATTAAATATGAAGACCTGCCGGAAGAAGTTGTTCAGATGGCCAAGATGACTATCCTGGACACTTTGGGTGTCTTGATAGGTGGTGCCGGCGCCGAGGGGTGCCTGCCGTTAGTCAATCAGCTTAGGGAGTGGGCAGGTGTTCGGGAAAGCACAATCATGATTTACGGCGGCAAAGTGCCCTGTCCCAACGCTGCTTTTGCAAACAGTGTGATGGCTCGGGCACTTGAGTTAGACAGTCCCCGGGCGCCGGGCATACATGTGAGTGCTTCCACGGTCCCAGTATCCATAGCTACAGCCGAAAAGTACGGGCCTGTGGGCGGAAAAGAACTTATCACTTCTATAGTACTTGGTGAGGATTTTGCTGTCAGGGTAAATAATGCCGTCTCTTCTTATCGGGGCTTCGATCCTACCGGTGTCTGCACGGTATTGGGAGCCACTGCAACAGCCGGTAGGATTCTCGGCCTTGACGAACAGAAGATGTGGAATGCGCTCGCAATCGCTTTTAATCGGTCGGCAGGAAGCTTTCATGGCAATATTGAGGGCGCCCTGACTGTTAGACTTATACAGGGCCTTAGTTCCAGATCAGGCATAGAATCCGCTCTTATTTCGATAGCAGGCATTACGGGTGGCAGGAATTTTCTTGAAGGCAAGTGGGGTTTTTTTGATTTGTTTTCCGATAGTCAGTTCAAACGCAAGGGCATTACCGCCCAATTAGGTGAGAGATTCGAAGGTGCCTATGGAGTTACGTTTAAGAGATATCCGAGCTGTGGAGCTACGTTATCCGCGACCGAAGCAACGCTGGAGCTTGTCCACAAATATGATATCAAGCCGGACGATGTCGAGGAAGTGACTGTTGAGCTGCCCCCTTTTTATTACGATTTAGTTGGTCACAAGTTCAAGATAGGAGATAATCCTACTGTGGATGCACAATTCAGCATACAGTATGTTGTTGCTAATGGTATATTCAGGAGGAGGTCAACCCCGTATGACTTTGAAAAGGGATCAGTTGAGGACCCGGAGGTAATTGCCCTTACCGGAAGAGTACGTGCGGTGTCCAGGAGCAGTCTAAAAAAAATTGGTAGGAGAGCAACAGTTGTAAGTATAAAGATGAGAACAGGAAAAATACATTCAAAGACTATTGTGGCCCCTTTAGGTGCTGCTGATAATCCTCTTAAAATGGAGGATTTGGTAAAAAAATTCAGAGATTGTGCCAACTATTCAGCTGCCCAGCCATCGGGGGGGAAAATTGATGGGATAATTGAAATGATAAACAGTTTGGAAAAAATGGGGGATATACGCGAGCTTGTCAGGTTACTAGTGCTTTGATGACTCCGGCGCAGGTTATTATGTGAAAAAGCGGGTTCTTAGTGAGCGGAAGCCCGGTTTTTCTTATGGAATGAAAGCCTACATGCGGTAAGGTATAGCCGGTTAAGTCATAAAGGAAGCAGCCGGATTTAAACATTTAAAGGCTTCGTAAAGGGCACAATTATGGGAGAAGAATGGATATTTAAAGGCGATAAAATGACTTCAAGGGAAAGGATGGATTCGCTTTTAGCAGGCAAAACCGTTGATCATGTGGGCTTGTTTCTCTTTGCGCGCGGTTTTTGTGCAAAGAGTACAGGGATAAGTCTGGTAGATTTTTATACGGACCCGGAGAAGAGCCTGGAATCACAGATCTGGATCGCTCAGATGTATGGACAGGATGAGAATCCAAAATTTGGCTTTGCCTCTTCTGCCGTATGGGATTTTGGCGGGGAGATAAGGATGCCTTCAGGTGATTTCGATCAGACGCCGATTGTTGTACGTTACCCTGTAGAGTCAGAGGAGGATATATCGAAGTTAGAGATGCCTGATTTTAAGACGGCAGGAATGATTCCTTTAAATATGGAATTTTGCCGGCTGCAAGAAAAAGCAGGTCTTGTGAGAACAATGAGTCTTGGTGCCCCTTTCATGAATGCCTCATGTGTGTGTGGTCTTGAGAAATTGTCAAAGTGGATGATCAAAAAGCCGGAATTGGCTCACCAACTTCTCCGTTTTGCCACTGACTTTTGTATAGGTTTTGCAAAGTACGGGGTTGACACCTTTGGTGCTGAAAACATCGAGTTTCGCACTTCAACGCCCACATCATCAAATCAGGTCATATCACCAAAACAATTTAAGGAGTTTTCCTTTCCTTACCTGAAGGAGCTCCATAACGCGGTGTTGAACATGGGTGTAAAATATATTTACACCCATATTTGCGGCGAACAAAACCTGAACCTGCCTTATTATGCAGAAGTGCCGTTTGGTAATCCCGGTATCGCAAGCTTCGGCCATGAGGTAGACCTTGCCAAAGCTATAGAATACTTGGGTGATAATTGTATTATAGTAGGTAATGTGGAACCAAGGGTCATTTTGACTGGAACTCCGGATGAGGTCTATCAATTATCCAGGGAATGTATTGAAAAGGCAAAGTCCGCCCCAAGGGGTTTCATTCTTGGATCAGGCTGCGAACTGCCGCCCCTGGCCCCTGCATGCACTGTGTGGGCAATGAAAAAGGCGATCAATGACTTCGGCTGGTATGAATAATAACATCATGATCTATCCTCAGCCAAACGGAGGAATTCCTGGGCAGGGGGCGAGAGATCAACCTCTTTTAGAAAAACAATATCGGTCTGGATGAATATGGGGCCCTCTTTAAGGCCCAGGCAATACAAAAGCCCCATATTGACCTCACGTTCGACCTCTGGTTTGTAAAGAATAGATATCCCTTGTCCCTTGATGACATACTCTTTGATAAACTCTACGCTTCCAGCCTCCACTAGGACTGAAGGACTAACCCCATGAGAGCGAAGCAAGGAAAGTATGGCATATCTTAATCCGGAGCCCTTCTCCCTGATGATAATAGGCTCATCTTTAAGCTCCTGGATCGAAACTTCTCCTTTCTTGGCAAACCTGTGCTGGGGCGGTGTCACCAGGCAAAATTCTTCTTCTGTGAATGGTACCACTTTTAACTTATTCCCATATGAGAGCCGGCCTATGATCCCGAGATCGTATTTGTACGATATGACACCATCGGCTATCTCTTGGGAACTCCCTGCTTTCAGAGAGATTTTCACCCCTGGAAATCGCTCCTGAAAACACGAGAGTAAACCTGGCATGAGGTGTCTTGCAAAGCTTCTGGTTGTCCCCAGTGTAAGGGATCCCTCGGTCAGCTCGGTATGCCCCTTTAGAGAATGTTCCATCTTCTCCACAATATCAAATATTCTCCCCGCATATCCGAAAAGGACCTTCCCCACCTCGGTCAGTTGAAAATCTTTGCCCGGTTTTTTGATGAGCCTCAGTCCCAGGGTGTATTCCAGTGCCTTTATCTGCATGGTCACCGCAGGCTGGCTTATGCAGAGGATCTCGGCGGCCCGGGTCATATTCTTTTCCCTTGCCGCCAAATGGAAGGCCCTGAGTTGATTAAGATTTATTTGCATAGGAAAAAAGGTATAAGGAAATCTTATGGCAATATAAAATCAATTGCTTTGACAAGTCAATGAAAAAGCCAAGAATATAAAAGGTGAAATGGCTTCCATGACACCCCATCGTATCATATTCTGGCAGGTCGAGGGCGTTTGGATTTTCTACGTGTTGGGGGCCTTGGGCAGAGGGACTGGATCTGGTGGATCTTACAAAAAGGGACGCAAAAGCGGATCTCTGCTATTTTGTGGGATGTACCACGTCCTTTGATGACACGGCCCAGGGAATAGCCCTGTCGTTTTCAAAGATCCTTCAGTCGGCCGGGATCCGTTTCGGCGTCCTTGGCAAAAAAGAGCCCTGCTGCGGTGACATTGCCAGGCGGGCGGGTGAATTGGGCCTCTTTGTGGAACAGATGGAGAATTGTCTTGATCTTTTTGACAAATACGGCATTACTGACGTGGTGACCTCTTCGCCCCATTGCTTTCATACCTTTCAAAATGAATACCCTGAAGCGCTTTTCAGGGCGCGCCATTACACCCTGGTATTGCGGGAACTTATCGCCGATGGGAAGATCCGATTTAAAGAGGGGATGGAGGCGACAGTCACCTACCATGATCCCTGCTACCTGGGCCGGTACAATCGGATTTTTGATGAGCCGAGGGAGATTATTCGTTCGATTCCCGGCCTCAACCTGGTGGAGATGGCCCACCACAGGGCCGACAGCCTCTGCTGCGGTGGAGGAGGCGGAAGGATGTGGCAGGACCTGAACGGCGAAGTCAAGATGAGCGAGGTCCGGATCAGGGAGGCAGAGGCAACTGGGGCACAGATCTTAGTCACCGCATGCCCTTTGTGTCGCATTATGTTGGAGGATGCCCGCAAGGCCACAGGGTCGAAAGAGGGCTTTCGGGTCATGGATCTAAATGAGCTGGTTTTGCAGACAATGGAAAGGTGAATGCGGAAGGTCTTAAATTATAAGGCCTTAGGCGGATATTATTTCCATCGGTTTTCAATCG
>CAZENC010000034.1:0-16111 GCA_964513115.1 uncultured Desulfobacteraceae bacterium
TCACCAATATCTCTAGATGTTATAAACTTAATTGCTTTTAGAACAATCCCAACGAATAAATTTTACTATATTAAATTGCTAAATGCCTGAAAAAGTAAAGCAGTATAAATAATGAAAGATAATCGGTTAGTGCTTCTTAAAAGTGTATGTATGCGTTAATATTTGATTAAATCGACTAAAATGGCATCGTTTCCTGAGTGATAGTCTGCTTTTTCGATCTGAATTATTGTAATCTAAAGGCCTGCTCAAATCCAATGTCGGATTTTGGGAATTAACTCGACATTTTGTCCGATTTAGGATATTTTTCTTTTTTAAATTTACTTATCTGTCTTATAGTACACTACAAAAACCTTTGTCCTTAGAGCTTGATTATGTGGTATGGATTAAGCCAGTCCCTAAGGTGCTTAGCCGAGGGCCAGATTTCCCGCAGTCTTTCGTCCAGATTTTAAGATTGGAAAAGATGAAAATGGTTGGGAGGAAGGAGATAGTACTAGTTAAGACTCCAGCGGTGTGTCTACTCACAGGATTCTCGGCCTTTGTACATACAATATACGGTGAAAGAATTTCTGTTTGGAGATTGACAACGTGAATACCCCCAGGGGGGCAAAGTTAAAACCCCACCCTTTGAGTGGCTATTCTTTACTGTCGTAGGATGCAATGCTTGAACGGGCGAGACTCATAGAAAACATCATATCAGAGATTAAGAATAAGATTATCCAGGGTGAATTAAAAGATGGCGATATGCTGGCCTCTCAGGATGAACTAGCGAAAACCATGGGCGTTAGCAGGGCCTCCCTGAGAGAGGCATTAAACCGTCTGGAATTAATGGGCCTTATCGAATCCAAACAGGGCAGAGGAACATTTGTCCGTACGATGGTCCACACCGATTTCATGAACCCCCTTACTTCATTCTTGGCAATGAACCGGGAATCCGCCTTAGACCTGTTGGAGGCCCGACGACATATTGAAGGCGCGGTTGCGGCTTTAGCCGCAGATAATGCAAGCGAAGACGATTTAGAGAAATTGGAACAGGCATTAATAGGCATGGACCAGGCCTGTAGATCAGAAGATTTGAAAAATTTCATCGCAATGGATGTTCAATTTCACATGCTGGTGGCAGAATGCTCCAGGAATCAGGTGATGGCAAAGATTACTGAAATAATCAGAGGGCTTCTCCATCAATTGATTCATAGGTTTTTTTATACTGTGGCTTCAAGCGTATCGGAGACTATGAGCCGCACCATTATGTTACATCGAAATGTCTATGAAGCAATTCGGCGTAGGGACGCCCGATCCGCACAAAGGCATATGGAAATCCATATTATGGACGTCAAAGAAAGAATTCTACAAAGCCAAAACTGGTAATGAAATCAAGTGAATGGGCTTGCCAGTAATTTTTGTGGATTTTATAATCAGGCATTAGAGTTTTAAAATTTCTTCTATTGTTCCATTGTATGCGCCGGTTATGATCGTTCGTAGGGTTTCATCACATTTCTGCAGGGGTATAGGTCTTGGCATGGCCTCGAGCTTCATTTTGTTTTGGGATGCGTCCGCCACTGCCTTTTCGATTAACTCCTTTGAGAAATTTTTAAATTCCTTTAATGTCAAAGGAAAATTCAATTTTTTGTAAAAATTTTGTAGGCCTTCTGCGAAGTCTTTTGCTATATTCCCGGAATCACTAATTTTAAGAATTTCAGAAAGTGTTTTGATTTTGTCAACGACAGCGGGGGCGTAGAAGGCAGTATAATAAGGCAGCATGACGGCACATGCCTCTCCATGATCCATAACATCACACCAACTGAAGGAATTCAAGTGTGGCCCTCCTGCCTGTTTATAGAAAAGCACGGTGCCCCCTAGCAGACTTGCCATGGACATTTTTTTTCTTTCTTCCCTATCAATTGGGTTCTGGAGAACCTTCGGTAAAGCTTCAAATAAAAGATCCAATCCAATAAGTGCTCTGTCATTGGCATCGCGGTCGACACCATCATCAACGGTGTTTAAATAGCCTTCAATGAGATGGGTCATCGTATCAAGTCCTGAAACCAGTGTCACATGCCGCTCGCAAGTATATGTCAACTCTGGGTCCACGATGGCTTCTGTTGGAATGATTGCTGGGTCAATTATCATTTTTTTGACATTTAGTTTGGTATTGGTAATTACTGAAAACCTTGTGACCTCGCTCCCGGAACCACTAGTTGAAGGGACAACGATAAGAGGCATTATTTTACTAACTCTCTTAGTAACCATGCCCACTCCGAAATAATCCTCGAGTTCGCCCTCTTTTATTGTACCAAGTATTCCGGCAGCCTTAGCCGCATCCATGACAGATCCACCACCAATGGCTAATAAGCAATTGAAGTCTCCAGCAAGCAAGTGATATGTTATTCTATATATGGTTTCCTCAGTTGGATTAGGTTCCACCCCGTGACAGATCTTGTATTGAATCCGACCCTCATCAAGGATGGCTTTGATTTTGTCTAAGTAACCGCTCTTTTTGATAGAGCTCTCTCCAATAATAACAAGTACACAGTTTGAGTATCGCTTGATAACCTTCCCGAGCACTTTTATATTTCCTTCCCCAAAATGAACCTTGGTTGGCTTCCATGATTCAAATATGCTTTCTGCACTTTTCATCCTGTGTTCCATTAGGCCCATTTGAGGTACCTTTCTGATCCCGATAAAGATCTCCTTAACTCGGATTCATCCCAAAATCCAGTGTCTGCATCAGAGGGCGACCCTATTTGTATGAGGAGAGGCATTGATCGATGCCTTTCCTAAATCTTATGCTGCCCTAAGGATGCCTATATATCAATGGGTTTGAAAATCAAAACGATCGCCATAACAATAAATACCATTGTTTCGGCCCCTTGAGACCAGTAGCGGGCCGTTACCGACATGACCATTCCTAAAGAGAAGGATGATACGAATGTCCCTCGCAGGTTTCCCATTCCACCAACAATGACGACGGCAAACGCCAGCAAGAGAATGCTGAGTCCCATATAAGGGTCAATCGCACCAATCGGTGCGTAAAAGACGCCTCCCAGAGCAGCCAAGGCACTGCCAAGAACAAAGACGAGCGAGAAATATTCATGAACTTTGACGCCTAGGCATCTTACCCCCTCTTCATCTTCAAGGGCTGCTACTACGATTTTACCCACAATAGTTTTCTTGAAGAAGAACTCTAAAGCGAAAAAGAGAAGGATAGCAATCAAGACGATAAGGACTCGATAAAATGGAAAGGTAAACCCGCCGAGATTCATATATATCCCAAGAGGATCGCTCAAAGGATGGGGTTGAACGCCCCATATCCACTTGATCGAGTCAATCCCGATCAGGGTGACAGCAAAAGTGGCAATAAAGGTGTAATCAACGGATTCTCCGTAAAGTTTCCGGATGATAAAACGCTCAATTAAATAGCTGACCAGGATAACCATAATAACCGCGAAGATGCCAGCCATAATAAAGCGGCCCCCAAAAAGGGATAGAAAAGTGAGGAGCATATATACACCCAAAGTGTAGGTTAAGGAATGTGCAAAGTTGATGACTCTCATAGTGCCGAAGGTAAGGGAGAGTCCGATAGATATAAAATAGAGAATTGCCCCGATCGTAAATCCATATAAGATGGTGTAAATCATCTTCTCACGGCCTCCTCAATCGGCCTTTGAGTAATCTTCTTCTTCTCAAAGTATCCCACAACATATCCCCAGATTCCCATCCGGAATCTAAAAATAATCAGAAGCATCGCAATACCCAAAAACATTTCCCACCTTTGGATATAAATGGGCAAAAAATTACTTATGAGCATATAGACAACGCCGCCTACGATTACTCCGTAAAGGCTACCAGCTCCTCCAATCAAACAGGCAAACACAACACCCACATTACTGTAAACATCCATAACATTAGGGTTGATATAATTATAATTTAAAGCAGTCAATGTTCCGGCAAGTCCTGCAATAGATCCCGCTAAAATGAATGTTATCCACTTATAAACAAATGTGTTATATCCGAGAAAATTTACCCTGCTTTCGTTCTCTTTAATCGACCGAAGCAATATTCCGAAAGGGGAAGAGGTGAGACGTTTCAAGAAATAAAAGGCCAGTAACAAACAGAAAAGAACGAAAAAGTACATTATGATCTTGCTACCAGGATTTAAAAAGGCAACACTCGTGGCGTGGACGCCAAACCCATCTTCTCCATTAGTAATTGTCTTAAGTGGTGACAAAACGAGAAAAAATCCTACATAATTAAAGGCCAAGTTGATCAGTGAAAAACAGGCTCCTGTCGTTCTTACAATAATGGGACCTATGATAATGCTCAGTACTCCCGCAGCGGCGATCCCCACCAGGATAGCTGTGAATGGATTGCCATTGATATACTTGATAAAAAGCCCACAGGTATAGGCTCCTGTGCCCAAGAAAAGCAGGTGCCCGAATGAAAGTCTTCCCATGTATCCATACATTAGGTCAAAAGACATGGCAAAGATACAAAAGATCATGAAATCCGTAACCCTGTGTGCGGATAGGATTGGCACCAGCAGAAGAAAACCTCCGCCAACTGCCAGAAAATCGAAACATTCCCGCCAATTCAGAGGGGATTTCTTTATCCCTGCAAGAATTCCCGTAAGCCTATCAGGGTTTGTTGTTATATGTTTTTTCAAAAAAGACTCCCTCGAATCCAGTTTCGACAAGGAACACCCAATTTTTTATGCAAAAGGCTATAGGTTAATCCTTTTCATAGACACATAACAGGGTTGAGAAATGATGCATTACGGAATCGGAAGCACGCCTTTCTTAGAGATAATCTTCTAACTCCAGTGTGTCTGCAATTTCGGATTTGTCCCTAATTTCCTTGGCAAGCTTTCCTTCCTTCAGAACATAAATCCGATCAGCTAGGCGGTTCACCATGGCAAGGTTTTGCTCTACAATTACGGCAGAAACCCTGCCTTTCAAACCGCTCAGAATGTTTCCAATCTCTTCAATGACAATTGCGGCAAGCCCCTGGGTTGGCTCATCAATCAGGAGAAGCTTTGGATTGCCAACCAGGGCCCGGCCGACCAATAATATTTGCCGTTGTCCCCCACTCAGTTGTCCCGCTTTCGTATTTAAGAAATCTCTTATTTTTGGGTAAATCTCTGTGACTTTATCAATTGCAGATTCTAGAGGCTCTTTGCTGCTGTGGGCCGCAATCTCAATATTCTCTTGTACGGTGAGATTGCTAAAGACCTTTTTTTCCTGTGCAACATATCGAATCCCTTTCAGGTAAAGCTCTTCTGGACGGCGAGCCGATATTTCACAGTTTTGGTAGATGATAGATCCCTTCAGTGGTATTAACAGACCGATGACGGTCTTGAGAAAAGTGGTCTTTCCAGCTCCGTTTCGACCAATCATAAAGGCCATTTGCCCCTTGTCGATTACAGCAGAAACATCATGCAGTACTTTTGCATGGCCATAAGCTACATCGATATTTTTGACATGGAGCATAGATTTCCTTTTTCAGCCAGCTCAAATAAAAGCTGGAATATCCTATTTTGAAGAAAAAAATTTTATTAGTAGTATGCAACTATGCAGACCACGAGCCGGCGTCGTCTCTTCTCCCCCAGTAACATTCCCTTACCGTGGAATCATTAAGGACCTGTTCAGGTTCACCTTCACAAATAAATTTTCCTTCATTCATGACGCAGAGACGGTCCACCAGCTCAACAATCTTAGATAGCTTGTGCTCAATGATGACCAATGTAAGATTTTGTTTTATCCGCTTAAGAATCTTAAGTACCTCTGAAATTTCAAAATCACTTAGCCCGGAAAGAGGTTCATCCAGAAGCAAGAGCCTTGGATCCAGAGAAAGAGCAATGCCAATCTCCAGCATTCTTTTAAAACCATAGGAAAGCTCGGATGTCGGAGTCCGGGCCTTAGTCTCAAGCCCTACTGTCCTCAGTGCATCCAAACAGCTGTTTCTGATCATCTCATGCCTCGCAGACGACATGAGGAATTTCCAAGGAGTCGTCATTTTCCTTTTGAATCGAATGCTTGAAAGTACCAAATTCTCCCAAACAGTCATCGAATTAAATACCGAGATAAGTTGGAAAGTTCGCACCATGCCCTTCATCACTCTTTTATTCGGAGGCATGTGTGTAATATCCTCTCCAAAGAAGACAACACGTCCTTCGGTTGGGGGGAAGAAACCTGACAGCAGGTTAAAAAGGGTTGTTTTTCCCGATCCATTCGGGCCAATGATACCGGCTGTTTCATCCTTTTTTATTTTAAAGTCCACCTCGTCCACTGCAACGAGACCACCAAAATGCTTACTCAATCCTTCAGCTGTCAGTACATCTGACATTTAGTTGCCCTTTCTCATAAGTCGTATTTATATGTTTTTCAATGTGAGAGGAGAGATTATACTCCCCATCCAAAAAAGAAATATACTCTCCCCTCCTTTTGGTTAAATTATTTCCAGCCCATTTCCTTCAAAGGCAAACATAATTCTTCACCCGTATATATACTAACCACTTTAGCAACATCCCATTTATTACTTCTTTCTTTTGCTGACTTGCCATCTGCCATAAACATTGCGTATTCATATTCAGGTCTTCCGTCAATACGCCATTTGGCTGGCCCTTTGACACTCATAAAGCTCGGGTTGTCCATGAGCGCTTTATAGACCTTGTCCGGTTCCAATGAATTGGCCAATTCGACTCCTCTAAGAGTCTCCTTCATGCCAAGATAGGCGTATACTGCGAAGGGATCGGGCGGTTCACCATATTCTGCTGTCCACACCTTGGTCAACTCATCAACGGCCTTCTGTGTAGCAATGTCTTTGATTCCACTGAGGTCGTGATACCACCACCATGCCATGGTTACTTTCTCAAGGGCCTCGGGCGGAATACCCACTGCAAAAGCCGTAATAATGCAGTTAAAGAATATCTTTGACTGGTTTCTTAACCCTAGTTCATAGACTTGTTTTAGGGCATTGATTGCGTCATTCCCCCAGTGACCCATCATCACGACATCGGGTTTGGCTTCTTTGATTTTAATGATGTAGGAGGTAAAATCAGGGGTTCCCACAGGGGACCATACTTCATCTACCTTGATATTCGGGTACTTGCTGCTGAAGACCTTATGAGCGCCTGCTGCAGCACCGCGGCCATAGGCATAGTCAGGCAGAAAAAGAATGACGTTTTTCGGCTTATATGTTTTGGCAACATAATCTGCACACATTCTTCCTATACCATCAACTGCACCGAGGGAGGAGATGTAATAGGGGGCCTTATTTTCTTTGCGAAAGACCTTCTCTTGAATACCATTGGTCGCCATAAAATAGGCCTGCCCTGGTTTGATTTGTTCATTAATGGCTGTGCTCACATGAGCAAATGTACCTCCTACCATAATCTGAATATTATCATCTACAAATTCTCGCACTCTTCGAACCCCAACATCCGGCTTGGTTTCATCATCACGGATCACCGCTTCAACTTGGACCTTCTTGTCTCCCATCATAAGGCCACCTTTCTGGTTAACCTGTTTAACGGCGAGGTTGATCCCGTCCAGTTGCACTTTTGCTACGGCTGATCCCTTTCCTGTTATACTGTAGAGGACCCCTATCTTAATCTTATCAGGGGCTGCCAAAGAGCCATTGGCTGCAAAGACGAAACCCAAACCCAATATAAGGGCCAATAAACCTACTGTATTGATAAATTTTTTCATCTGTTTCCTCCTTTGTTGTTTTTTAGGTTAGAGACCAACTCCCCGGAAAAGTGCCTGGAAACGGATTGGTCGATTCCCCAATCGATAAGGCTCTTAGCGGCTAAGCCCTATACAATCCCGGGGTATTTATTACCAATGAAACACAAAAGGTTTTAGCCATTGATGCGGCATTTGATATCCTATTTACGAAGTCCTGTTTGGAATGCCACGTCCGAGTTCTCTCTGCCACAAGCACAGGGATGAACCACCTGATACTGTCCCACCCTTGATTTCGTTGGATTCATGTTTCGGAATCAGATAAAGATCCCGTTCAACACAAACAGAATGGTATTACGACTGCCCCTCTTTTATCTGATCATCTTTAATCATAGGCTCATCCTCTTCGGCCTCTTGCTTGAGGTTAATGAATATCTTTACTCCTTGGCTTCCAAAATGCCTGTGCGTTAAAAGCTTCTCGTGACAGGGCGGAAATCTTAACCTCTGCCCCTCACGACTCCATTCTCACTCGATGAATTCTTTCAGACCGACTTCTTTCAGCTTTGTTACAGTCGGCTTACCATTTTCGTCCCAGCCGCGTTCCCTATAATAGTCCATAATAGCTTCTTCCAACCCAATCGGCACCTTCCCTGCCGCCGGACCTTCGTGAACAGGCTCCATGAACCGCTTCGGGTATTTGAAATCATGAGCCTTTTCCCATCCATAGCGTATGTTCAACAATTTTTGCAGTTGGGTGATCCGGTCGCCACAGCGGCGCAAATCCTCCAGACTCCATCCTATACCGGTTGCCGCGTTGAGTGTGTTGTTCAAATCCGTCAGGGTATAGCCGCAAAACTCCATAAATTTGCAGTGGCAGGCAGAATTGATGACATTGCAATAGTCGTGGAACTTGGCAGTACGTTCGGCGGCCCTGTCCCAGGACCAACGCTCTTCATTTTCGACTTCTTTGATGTCCCACTCGGGCAGCAGGACATGCCCGACCCAGATATGTTGTGCGTTGCCGCGCTCATGATTGGGGCCGGAGGCGACTCCGGTGCAATAGTTGAGTGCAGAGATATATTGGGCGCGCCAGTTGTGCGCGGCGATTTCCTGCCCTTTCATCTGCACCGCCCAATCTTCAGACCTACCCCCAAGACTTTCAGAGGCAATCTTAGTCCCTTCACCCAGCAGATAACCGAGCCCGTCGGCGCGAGTGCCGATTTTGTGCACCATCTCCACCATGGCTTCAGCATTCCCCCAAGTCAAATCGAGACCGTAGGTGTCCTCCTTTGTGATGACTCCCTTTTCATAGCACTCCATAGCCCAGGCGATCACAACACCTAGCGAAATGGTATCCAGAGAATAACGGTTAGCTAGTTCGCAGGCATAGGCCACAGCTTTGATGTCATCCACCATAGTATTAAAACCTACCATGGCAAATGATTCATACTCCGGTCCTTTCCCTTTGTAAGCATAAGGCCCCTCCTTGATTTCACAGTGATTGTGGCACTGGATCACGCAGTACTGGCAGGGCCAGGGCTTTGCATTGAGTTCCTTTGTATAGTTTGAGGCGTGAAAATTTTTAATCCCGCTGGGAAAGTTACCCAGTTGGTAGTTCTTAATGGGAAGGTTCCCCTGGGGTGCGAAGATTTCTGTCGCCGAAGCGGTCCCTACCCGTTTAAAGCGGAGCCATTCGGTATTCGATTGATCCATATCAGAGAGGCGCTTGTTGATCTCCCGGTTGAGCCGTTCCACCTTTTTTGGGTCATGGACCTGGACAGTCTGACTGCCTCGAACTGCAATACCTTTGAGCAACTTTGAGCCCATAACCGCTCCCAATCCGCATCGGCCCAGAAATGATTTTTTCCGGGTCTGTATATTGGCGTAGCGGACTCCCATCTCACCGGCCTGACCGATTGTGACGCATTCGAACTTTTCACCTTCTGCTGCTTTCAGGCCGTCTTCAGCAACATAGGCATCCTGGCCCCAGAGATGCTCAGCATTTCGAAGCTGGGATCGGTCATCGTCCACAACAAGATAAACCGGCTTTTCAGCACGCCCCTGCACTACGAGAGCGTCATATCCAGCCTCCTTGATTTCAATGCCAAAGCTGGCTGAAGAAGCTGAATCCGCATTCATGTTAATGGAGGGCGAGATTGCGCCAGCCGTCCATTTGGCGGCTCCACTCTGTTTTACGCCCTGCATCGGCCCAGGCGCAAAGGTAAGCCGGTTTGCCGGGTTAAAGGTGCCGGTTCCGCGCGGGCATTCACGCCAGAGGATATAAGCATTGAAGCCGGCCCCACCCAGAAAATTCTGGTAGACTACATCAGGGACCTCCTCGGCTTTACAGGTGCCGGCGCTCAAATCGACTCTCAAAATTTTATTCCACACACTTTTCATGAGAAGCATCCTCCTTTTTTGGGAGTAAACAGACATGCCCCAAGGCAGTCACTTAAAAACTATTTTATTCTGTCGCTCTGGCGCCATTTGATCTGACCGTTAAGGATCACTGTTCTGATTTGGCCGACTGCGCTGATATCTTTCAAGGGATTTCCCACGACGCCAATAATATCGGCCAATTTGCCGGATTCAAGAGTACCGACCTTTTCCTCCAGGCCGCAGATTTCTGCCCCTCTCAGCGTAACAGCATCTAAGACATCGCTTTGTGACGCTCCCATCTGGGTGAGATATTCCATCTCTTTGGCCAAGCCGCCATGCATGCCGTCTGTCCCTACCCCGAATTTTATGCCGCTTGTTACGGCTGCGGCCATCCGCTCAAAAGCCAGTTCCCGTTGCTGATAATGCCCTTTGATCAATTCCTGGGGCAGATTTTCAATCCTAGCATTGGTCAGGAAAATACTTGGGGTCATAACAAGCCGATTTTTTGATTTTGCAAGAAGATTCAGCTCTTCGTCGGATATGAAATAGGCATGCTCGATCGTGTCTACACCCGCTTCAATACACCACCTCAAACCGATTCCCCCAACACAATGTGCCGCCGTAGGAATTCCGACACGATGCGCCTCGTCAACGATAGTCTCGATCTCCATTTGTGAGATGTAACTCTTGATATCTCCCTTATCCCTGAGGGTTCCAGTTGCGTAAAACTTGATGATATCGGCGCCCCGTTTCAGATTCTCACGAACCGCCTTGCGGATCCAATCCACGCCGTCAAACGGATACCCCACAAATCCGTGCCCATGAGAGACACGGATGCCGCGGGTTGCCACCAAGAGTCGGGGGCCTTGAATGCGGCCTTCAATAACCGCCTTTTTACATTCAACATCCAAGAATTCTCTGTCGCCCAGACATCGCGAAGTGGTGACACCGGACTGCAGATCTATTGACATGGTTTCACAGGCTCGCAAGGTGAGCGCAGCCACGGAATCGTCCATGCGGTGCAGATAATTTGCCAGGCGGGGATCAAGTGAAAGGTGGTTGTGGCAATCTATCAATCCGGGGAGCAGTGTCTGCCCGCTGCAATCGATCACCTCAGCAGAAGGGGCGTCTTTAATGAGTGCATTTGCCTGCCCCACCCGGAGAATTTTCTCTCCCTCAATCAGGACTCCTCCCTGTTCAATGGCGGGATTCCCTCTCCCATCTAGCAGCCATTCTCCTTTTATGATGGTCTGTTTCATTTCGTTGATCACCCTTTCGGCTGTATCATCTTCTCCAGGACCTTGATCAATTCAGATGAGTCGGCATTCTCCATACCCAAGGAAAGGGCTGCAAGAAAATATTGATAGGCAGCCGAGGCCACCGCCAATGGCATCTGAACCCGTCGGCTGTCGTTTATGACCAGGCCGATATCTTTGCACATCTGTCCCAGCCCTCCTGGTGAGGGGGTATTGTCAAGGATACTTGAGGCGACCAGCCTGAAATAATCGCTACCGCAGATCCCGCTTCCCACCACCTGGCAGACTACTTTCGCATCAAGTCCGCTTTTTTTGGCCAGGGAGATGACTTCTGCAGTGGCGGCTAGGGTCGTGGCCACCAAAAGCTGGTTGCAATGTTTGACCGCCTGGCCCAAGCCAGGTTTTTCCCCCACATACGTGATTTGCCCCTGGACTTCAAGGACCGCTCGACACTCTTCCAAAAGGTCTTTGGGAGCCGCCACAATGAGCGTTACGGTGCCGGCTTCCACCCTGGCTGGCCCTCCTGTAACAGGGGAATCCACCAAGCCGACCTGTTTCTTAGCGCATTCCGCAGCCACCCATTCCAGATTCTCTTTGTCTATCGTAGCCATATTGATGACTCGCGTATCTTTGTGACACCCTTCAAGGATACCATTAGGACCAGTGACTACCTCGATCACCTGTTGATCGTTCAGCACATAGACAATGACCGTACCTGCCTTTTGGGCGACCTCCTTGCTGTTGTCGACCGCAATACCTCCATATGATGTGAATTCTTCAATAACTTCTGGCCTTCGGGCATAACCTACTACCCTGTAACCTTCTCTGATATACTTCTTTGCGGCTGGCATTCCCATTCGTCCCAAACCAATGATTCCTATTGTCTCCGGCATTGCGACCTCCTTAAAAAAACGAGTCGTTTTTTCTTGCCTTTTGGCTCTAAACGAGCCCATAAATAGCGGCTCTGGTGTAATGTGTTCCTAAATTTCCTTCACCACTAAGGCACGAAGCAGTTCGGCTGCCCGATGAGGATTGAATATCCCGCACATACAGGGCTCAAAAAGTCTTTCAGCACCTTGTTCTGGTGTTGAATTCCCATTCTTGATATCCTCTATTACTTCTTGAATTAGGCTTACAGTTACCATGCCGTGCCCGCACATGGTGCTTATTTCTAAGATCTCCCGGGACGGCAGTCGATCGGTTCTGCCCCATCGGCCCAGAGACTGGTTGATGGTATGCCTATCCAGCCCCACACGATTGCAGCAGGTTGCCACTTCATCAAAAAGCCCTGAAACAACCACCGAAAGGCCTAAATCGGTCTCCTTGAGCCTTTGCAGGATTTTGATGAGTGAGTCTTGGTCCTTAAACACAGCGTGGACCACGGCCCGGTCTTCAACATTGTTCAAGAGGTTGTCAATGCTGCCTTGATGATACTGGTTGCCCAAGCGGGCATCTCCGATTTTAATGGCGCCGGCTTCCAAGGCCATTTGCAGAAACTGCCGGAGCTTTGGGCCGGAGCCTTCATGATTGATATCTTTACTCGGCATAACCAAAACTACATAATCTTCTCTAAGAGATGCCTCCGAACCCATTCTATGCAATGTATGGGTCATTGTCATTTCTCCTGGTATAAAGGTCGGCCCAAACCCACATTTGTTTTTCCATTCGGAGCAATCCACAAGCCGGCACCCTCAATATATGGTGACGTTGGCACCCTTCCGTCGGAACAGATCCGAGTGGCAACATCAAGACTGAACACCGTCTCAATTTTCGCGGCAACTTTTTCCAGTATACGGAACAGTTCAGGCAATTGCTCCAGCTTCACAACAAATTCGATGATGGCTGATAAAACTTTTTCATTAATCAGCTCATTCTTGAATTTTCCGGTCTTGGGATCGGACATCATGCTCGTAACAGGATTGTTTTTTTCAAACTCCACATTTAGGCTTGCAACGGCCTGCGCAATTTTCTCGACATCATACAGCCGTGCCCCTAAAACCGGTCGACCCACTTCTATGGCAATCCCCGCAAAGCCAAATTTAAATCTTCCAGTCACTTCATTGGTCTTCATCTCCTCGGTACCGCGACCCGATATGCCGGATTCAACTGCTATAGTCAATACATCGCTCAGGATGCTTCTAACAATTCGTGGCCACGCCAAATCCTGCTGGTAAATAGCATCAACCGGACAGTGGGCATTCCGAAGACAATTGCCGCATTCTGCGCATTCATCCAGGTCAATTTGTGAAATATCTTCTTCAAGAGTTATGGCGTTTACCGGACAATAAGGTAAACACTGACCGCACCCAATGCACAAATCAGGATCAATTTGCACTCCAATCTCCTTTCGCTAGTGCGGGATAACAGATCACTCCCAGATTGATACGCCCACCAGCCAAGGTGCTATCGCCCCCGTTCTTGGAAAGGTTCCGGATACCAAGATCGGATCATTCTTGAGGCTCGCTTTAGATTTGGGATCATAACCCTGCAAGAGCCTCTCATGTCTTTTAACAAATTCACTTTGAAGTCGATTTTCCAATTTCAACAAATAGTTTTTGCAACTCCCCGTCAACCATCTTGTAGATATGTTCAGCTTCAGGGAACATCTTGGTTTTTACATCTTTTATATATGCATGAAATGAAGTTAACATGCAGTTGCCTAAGTCGGCGTACTGTTTTACGAATTTTGGTGTAAATGCCTTAAAGACTCCCAACATGTCACTGACGATCATCAATTGGCCGTCAGCCTCTGAACCCGCGCCGATACCGTAAACCGGAATGATTAATTCGTCTCGTATGATTTTACATACCTCCTGCGGGATAGCCTCCACCAATAATGCAAATGCACCTGCCGCCTGAACCGCCCGTGCGTCGTCAATTAATGCCAAAGCTGAATCTGCAGTTCGGCCCTGGGCCTTAAATCCACTCAGCTGCCCTGAGCTCTGCGGTGTTAGTCCGATGTGTCCCATAACCAGCATTCCAGCCTCGGTAATAGCGTGTATCTGGGAACAAACCCGCTTTCCGCCTTCAAGCTTAATAGCATCCACCTCGGCTTCCTTAAAAAAGCGACCCGCATTTCTGACTGCCTCTTCACAGCTAATTTGGTAGGAAAGAAATGGCATATCACCAATGACAAAGGTGTTTGGAGCTCCGCGGCGAACCGCATCGCAGTGCCAGAGACACTGATCCATGGTTACAGGAACCGTTCCTGAATAACCATAAACGCACATCCCCAGGGAATCCCCGACCAAAAGCATATCCATACCTGCCTCTTCAGCGAATTTTGCTGTGGGAAAATCATAGGCAGTGATCCATGCGACCTGATCATCAGATTCTTTCATTCTTTGGAGATCAAGCTTGGTCAATTTGTGCTTACTCATCGTTTTCCCTCACTGTTTCTTGTGATGTCTTTTCACAGATTTTGTGACTTACGGACCATCTCGAAGAACCAACGGTGTATCAAAGACCTATTTTACATCAAATTCAACGACTCCCGGATTATGAGGATCTTTTACCTTTTTAAGGCTAATTCCGCTGATGACTGCTATGCACACTTCAACCAGATAACAGACCTCGCAACCATGTTCGATATGCCCTGTAGAGGTCTCCTCTTTTTCACAATTATGAAATGTAATGTGGAGGTGGGGTTCACCCTGAACAATCAAACCCTGAATGCCGCCAATCTCAATTGGGCCTTCGATATCGTAAAACTTGTCTTTGGGCGGCATGCCAGTCCAGGTTATAGTATGATATTTGAACTTGCGGAAAGAGCCTATTCCTGAAGTGATGACAGCTGTTTCAATGTTTTCTTTCTTGATGATTTCCTCGATGCTTTCCAAAAAAAGGTCACCAGGCGTTAGAGAAACGATAATCACCCTTTCTATCTTCCCGCCGCTAAAATACTTCATTTTTATCCTCTCTCATTTTCCATTTTTTGACCCATTTTCAGCAAGTACCTCTCCCGTTTGATTCAAACTTAACTATCTGTTTACATTACTTTTCGGGAAAGGATCAGATCATCTGATGAATTTATACTCAGTTAAAAACTCATTTCTGTCAAGTTAAAAATACAAAAAAGTCAAAATAATTCGAGATCAGTTACTGTCCAATCAAAAATATGGAAAAATTGACGAGCAGCCTATTTTCCAATCAAGGAATTCGTATATCATACCGGAAATTTCTATTAACGTATTAGAGCGCTCTTTCTACCCAAAACCCGCGATTGATTGAATTTTAGTACCAGAATAAATTGAAAACCTTCATTGGGCCAGCCAGATGTGTGTCATGAAAAATTAAAAAATCTCTATCCAAAAAGGTGGGAGCTTTTTCCTCAGTAAAACAATCTGAACTAAAGAGGTTCGAACCAGATGAGAAAACAAACGGTACTACCTCCCAAGTTGGAAAAGAAGAACCGGAATCTAATACAAAAAATTAAAGGATCATCCGGCAATTTAGTACCGCGGTTGTTCTGATATGAAAATTTAAGATGCGAAGGTGAAATGGCTCCTTTAAATTGACTTCTGGAAGAATTTCGTTATTCCTTAGCGCTCGCTTCGCTCTACTCAGGCCTACCCCCTGGGGGCAGATTCCCGGTTAAAGTTTGTTATGGGGTGGAGACACTCTGGCTTCTATGATCCGAAGGATCGGAGGACATAGCATAGCGGTAGATTTCACTTCAGTTTTATTAATAAATCCCTGACTCGGGAGCAAGCATGTTAATCGTATCCACAAACATGGTTACAACAGGGCCTACGGCCAGGCTCCCTCCCATCAGGATACCAACCGATGCTGTTTCTA
>CAZENC010000035.1:0-16103 GCA_964513115.1 uncultured Desulfobacteraceae bacterium
AGGCATCAACCATACTATTGAAAGAACTGGCAAGCGAACCTATTTCGTCCTTTCTGTTTGTATCAATGTGCGTTGTTAAATCGCCTTCTTGAACACGCTTCGCCCCCTCGGAGATATTACCCAAGGGCTTGATAAGGCTTTTAATGGAAAATAACGTTATAATAATAATCGCGCCTAACAAGAATAGAATAGTCACAAGGGTGAATCTGGCAGTCATTTTATCAACTGTCGAATCCACCGCGTTGCGGGTTTTTTCGACAGAGGCAAGAATAACGGACTCCGGTACCACAACACCTAAACGCCATCCGGTTGAAGGCATGAAATGAGAAGAGATTATATAAGGGCGCCCGTTCAGAAAGAAACGGGAAACCTGGAATTTTTTGTCGATTATAGCTTGCGCCATGTTTCTGATTTCCGCATTGGAAGAGTCCAGCAGGCTGTGTTTGAGGATAACTGAGGCATCCTTCAGTCTGTCCCGGTCAATTTTGAGTTCAAACATATCCAGATATTCTGGTGGGAAAGCAATGATCCTGCCCTGATGATCAGTAAGAAAAGAAAACATGTCTTTCATCTTGTGACATGAGGGAATATTGGCAAGGATGTCGTTCACAATAGTGTCCAGAGTAACGTCAACGCCGGTTGTACCGAGATATTGTCCGGTCTTGCTGTAAACAGGGGTGCTTGCAGTTGTCATTAACCCCTGGCCAACACTATCCAAATAAATATTCGACCACACCGTCTTATTCTCGGGGTTATTTTCCGGTTTTGCAATTACATACCAGTTCGCATTTCTTATATCAAATTTTGTGGTTGGAGGTAGTTTTTCTACGCCATGAATGTTTGGATAGTAGCGAGCAATACCTGGCTCAGTGACGGCGTAACATGCCCTAATTTCGGGATTGCCCTCCTTTACAATTTTGAGAAGGGGATCAAGGTGTGAAAGCGCACTGATTTGTTCATTGATTCCATGTGATAAGTTAGAAGATCCCCAGTATAATACCATTGTCTCTTGGGAAGCGTCATTTGAAAATATCTTATTCTGCGGGTAGATGACTAGTTTCTCATTTGGTTTGAGAGGTTTGCCGCCGTATAGGGTAATATTGTCCAAAATAAAGGCAGTCTGTTTTGCTATTAGGTTGGAAGAAGTAGCGAATTTTTTAAAGGTGCTCGCATATCTCATCGCCTGTTCATGGGTTATACGCGCCATAAAGGCATTGGCATTATCCCTTATGTTTGTCTCACTTGTAGAGGCGGAGAATTCTCCAAATTCAGCCACCTGTTGGGTTGCAATAAAAACCAGAGAAACCATTGATAAGATCAACACAAGGGAAATGGTTATCAATAATTTGGCACCTATTTTTGAACGTATCCATTTAAACATAAAATAACCCTAAATGAAGTTCAGAGTATTGTTTTAGAGAATTTAAATATTTTTTGGGTGACTTTTAGTCTTATTCAGAAAAGTTAATGCCAAAACCATATTATTTGAAAAGGCGTGTTTTGAAAAGGAAAAGATTATCAGATTTGATCTGCAGTATAATTCCGAATAAAGTCTTCCAATTGTGATACGTGGGTATGCGTTAGCTCTCCAAATTGCACGCAGCATCGCCTCATTTTTATGGAACTGAAAGGGATTTCGCTCTTCATTTCAAAATCCGATACGGTTTTGGATGGTATATTTTTCGTATAAATACCGTGACTGGATAAAAATATGTCCAGTGCTAATATACCCTTTGATTGCTTTCCGTTGGCAATATACTTAAAGGCAAGTCCACGCATGCTGACGTCAATAATTTGACCTACTTTACTGACATGATTTTTTACTACAGCAAACGCACCATCTTGGGCATTGAATCGCTTATGTTGCCTTCGCTCAACCGGCGCTTTCCTGTCCATCATATCATACTTTCCTGCTATAAGAGATTTATGCAAATATTTTGTGCACGACTAAAAAATTATATTTCATTATATAATATTTCAAATTACCATGAAATATATTTTTATAAAAAATTTCAGAATTCAAATTCTATGACGGCTGAGTCAAGAAAAAATCGTGGCAGGATGCTCTATCTGGCCCCTTATAGGGAGCTCCAAACAAAGTCAGGTCCTTCTTTGGGCCTGGATTTTTTTGTAATTATTAACTAAAAATGCTGTTTTACGAGATATAGCGAATACAAGCGGGAAGAAATTATGTTTTTTTTTAGCTGATTTGATGATCAACGTTTGAAGCCCGGGATTGCTCCATGTAAAAGAGCGTTTTTTGAAAAATTGGTCAAGAAGGTGCCATGGGACCTTCTGCCTTGCACGGCTATTGGGCGCAGAGATCGCAAAAGAGTGGCCCATTAACTCGTTCAGGAACAGGTTCCAGGAATTTTTGGTTTAAGGGATATTTTAAGTGTTAACAGGCTAGTCATTGGATTTGTCTTTTGCCATCTGGCATGATAATCTGTCAAAAAAGAGAAAAAATGCAGATGACTTCAGATGTGTATGACCTGAAGGTGAGGCGGTACTTTTTAAACAAAACGAAAATATTTAGTATTGATTTTCTCTGAGGAGTTGTTCGTGAGAATTATATTTTTTGCTGGTAAGGGTGGGGTCGGAAAGACGAGTGTTGCGGCTGCCACTGGGATAAGGGCTGCTGAAATGGGGAAAAGGACGGTAATTATTTCCCTGGATGTGGCCCACAGCCTTTCGGATATTTTTGATCTGGAAAAATCACTGCTTGATAGAAACAGGGGTAAACCGATAAATGTCGGAAAAAACCTGTGGATTCAGGAAATGGACGTCCAGGAGGAGATTGAGAACAACTGGGGAGATATATATAAATACATTTCCACCCTGCTGAGAACCACCGGTTTGGATGAAATTTTGGCAGAAGAGCTTGCTATTTTACCCGGAATGGAAGAGGTGAGCCTGCTTCTTTATATTAACCGCTATGTTAGGGACAAAGAGTTCGATGTGCTCATACTTGATTGTGCGCCGACCGGCGAGTCCATAAGGTTTATCAGTATTCCAACAACGTTGGAGTGGTATATAAAAAAGATATTCAAGATGGAAAGGGCGATTGCCAAATATGTGGGTCCTGTGGTCAAGAGAGTATACGATGTTCCTATACCCGGAGATGACTATTTCGCTGCGGTTGAGTATTTGTTTCAACGCTTAAGAGGGGTGGACGAAATCCTGACGAATCCGCAGATCACGACTGTTCGCCTTGTTACCAATCCGGAAAAAATTGTATTAAGAGAGACACAGCGGGCATTCATGTATTTTTGCCTTTATAAGATGAGTATAGATGGAATCATCATGAACCGAATTCTACCGTCGCAAATAAACGATACCTATTTCAATAACTGGAGAAAAAACCAGGAACAATATATTGAAAAGGCGGAAGAATACTTCAGCCCGATTCCCGTCTTTCCTGTTTACCTCTTCAGGAGTGAAGTGCTCGGCTATGAAAGCCTGAAAATTTTGGCAGATCAGATTTATGGGAAAAGAGATCCACTCAGGCGATTTTACAAGGGAGAACCTTACAATTTGATAAAGGAGAACGGTGAATACCGTCTTACGATGACGCTCCCCTTTCTTATGAAGGAGGAGGTCGAATTGAACAGGATCTCTGATGAGTTAATTGTTCGTGTGGGGAGTTTTAAAAGACATGTGTTGCTTCCAAGGCAGATGGCCGCTTCAAAGTCCGTCGATGCTGCATTGGAGGGCGAGTTCTTGCACATCAATTTTAGAGGAGGAGATCATGGGCAAAAAAGAGGATGAAAGGGAGATGGTATTGTGTCCCGTGGGCAGATTTTTCATGGAATTAGAGAAGGTTTCAGGGAAGAAATCGGATTTTCTTGATCACCTGACCCTGTCCCGCATAGAGTTTCTTAAGGCCATCCGGTCCCTTGTTGATGAAAGGATAGGAGGCCTTGAAAAGAAGGGCTCAAAGAGCGGCAAAAGGAAAGCAAAAAAGATCACTGTTGAGTGAATTTATTTTATTACCGGTTGCCCGCTGGTGCTGTGTCCCATGAAAAAACGACAACAGCCAATAGATGCTTCCGTGTAAGGAGGCTTCAACGTTGTTGCAAAGCCATTGACGAGCCATAGTGCCATCTGATAGAAGACATGCAAACTCAAAGGCGTAGGAGATAAAGCAGAGTTGGAGTTTACAGCGATCAAAGGTTTTAAGGATATTCTCCCTGAAGAGGTTGCGAGCTGGCAAAGGCTTGAATCGACTGCAAGGAGGCTATTTGAAGCCTTCGGATTTTTTGAGATCAAGACCCCTCTCCTTGAAAGAACCGAACTCTTTAGCCGGGGTATCGGCAGGGAGACGGATATCGTTTCCAAGGAGATGTACACCCTGAAAGATAGCAAGGGAAATGGTATGACCTTAAGGCCAGAGGCGACAGCCTCTGTTGTCAGGGCATATATCCAGAACAGGCTATACCAAAAAAACCCTATACAGAAGCTCTTCACAGTGGGCCCCATGTTCAGGCATGAGAGGCCCCAGAAGGGGAGATTCAGACAGTTTCATCAAATTAATGCTGAACTGTTCGGTGATACGGGTCCCAGAAGTGATGCGGACATCATAGTTATGGCTATGTGCCTGTTTGATTCTATCGGCTTTTCCGGACTCAGCCTTAATATTAATTCCCTTGGGTGCCAGCAATGCAGGCCCCGCTTTAAGAGTGAGCTAAAGGATTTTTTGCTGGGCAAAATAGCTTCGCTATGTGTTGATTGCCGGAGGAGATCGGAAACCAACCCATTGCGGGTTTTTGATTGCAAAGTAGGGGCCTGCAATAGGATTGTGGCTGATGCGCCTTCTATACTGGGTTTCCTGTGTGATGAATGCAGGAATCACTTTGAATCTCTAAAGGATTATCTGAACGGGTCGGGCATACCTTTTGTGCTGAACCATAAGCTTGTCAGGGGACTTGATTATTATACCAGGACAACCTTTGAAATACAGACTGACAGGTTAGGGGCGCAGAATGCAGTTGCGGGAGGTGGACGATACGACGGCCTGGTAAAGCTTTTAGGTGGCCCCGACCATCCTGCTATAGGGTTTGCCGTGGGTGTGGAACGGGTGGTTTCCCTGATGGCGGAAGAGTTCTCACCCGAGATCAAATGCCCTGATCTCTTTATTGCAGCTTTGGGGGGAAACTCTGAAAGGGAGTCTTTTCAATGGGTAATGGATTTGAGGAAATACGGCCTGTGGGTGGAAATGGATTACGGCTCAAAAGGACTCAAGGCACTGATGAAGAAGGCCGGCCGCCTCGGTGCAAAAAAAGTCTTGATTGTGGGGGAGAATGAACTGTCCTCGGGAATTGGTTTACTTAGAGACATGGATACAAAGGCCCAGGAGGAAGTGGGGCTTGAAAATATAGTGACGAATCTCAGAAAGTATTTTTAAATAAATGAGTGAATTTGAAGGCATAAGAATAGATTCATTGGGTGAGTGGAAAAGAACCAATGACTGTGGAAGCCTCAGGGCGGACAGCATCGGACGAGAGGTCTTGTTGATGGGATGGGTTAACAGCAGACGCGACCTTGGCAACCTGATATTTATTGACCTTCGTGACAGGGAAGGGATTATACAGATCGTTTTTGATCCCGGCGTTGAAAAGGCAAGCCATGAGCGTGCCCACATCTTGAGAAATGAGTGGGTTATTGCGGTAAAAGGGGCTGTGTTGCCTCGGCTTGCTGGTCAGGAAAATCCTAGCTTGCCTACCGGTGATATTGAAGTAAAGGTCAATGAACTAAAAATCCTGAACCGCACGGAAACACCTCCTTTTCAGGTAGATGGCGCAGTAGATGCCTCCGAAAGTCTGAGGCTAAAATACCGTTACTTGGAATTGAGAAGGGCCGAGTCATTCAATAATTTGCGCAATCGCCATTTAATCGCTTCCTGTATAAGAAGTTATCTAAACGAAAACGGTTTCATTGAGGTTGAGACGCCTTTCCTTACCAAGAGCACGCCCGAGGGAGCAAGAGATTACCTGGTGCCCAGCAGGGTTAATAAAGGATTGTTTTATGCACTGCCGCAGTCTCCCCAGCTTTTCAAGCAGCTCCTCATGATTGCAGGGTTTGACCGGTATTATCAGATTGTGCGCTGTTTCCGGGACGAAGACCTACGCGCAGACCGCCAACCTGAATTTACTCAAGTGGACTTGGAAATGGCCTTTGTTAATGAGGCTCAGGTCATGGGTGTTTTCGAAGACATGATGTCGGTTACCTTTCAGAAGATATTGGGATACAAGATAGCCCTTCCTATCAAGCGTGTGGAATACAGTGAGGCCATGGATCGGTTTGGTACTGACAGGCCCGACATAAGGTTCGGTATGGAACTGAATGACATAACTGATATTGCGGTCAGAACAGATTTCCGGGTATTTAAAAGTGTTGTCGAAGATGGTGGCGTGGTTAAGGCTATAGTTATAAAAGGTGGTGCGCTGGCTTTTTCGAGGAAAGGCCTGGACGGACTTGGCGAAGTTGCAGCCGGTTGCGGTGCCAAGGGCCTGGCTTGGATCAAGCTCAGCGATAAAGGATGGCAGTCCTCCCTGAACAAGTTTTTTGGAGAGGAGGATAAAAAGGCCTTAAATGAAAAATTGAATGCCGAACCGGGAGATCTAATTTTGATTGTGGCTCATAAACGCAAAATTGTAAATGAGGCCCTGGGCCTACTCCGTCTTGACGTGGCAAAGCGAATGGATCTGATAGATAATGATCGCTATGATTTTGTATGGATTACCAGATTCCCTTTGTTGGAGTATAATGAGGAGGCGAAGAGACTCGAAGCGGTTCATCATCCCTTCACGGCCCCGGCTGAGGAAGATCTCACTCTGCTTGAGGACCACCCTGAAAAGGTGAGGGCCAGGTCTTACGATCTGGTCCTAAACGGTGCGGAGATAGGAGGGGGAAGTGTGAGAATTCATGATCTAGCCGTTCAGCAGAAGATGTTCAGTATTATGGGCATCCTGCCCGAAGAGGCCCAGCTCAAATTCGGTTTTTTATTAGAGGCCCTTAAATATGGGGCTCCTCCCCACGGAGGGATGGCTTTGGGTTTTGACCGACTTGTGGCTATTATGACGGGTGCCAGCTCTATCCGGGAGGTTATAGCCTTTCCCAAGACAACCAGTGCCACCTGCCCCCTTACGGATGCACCCTCCCGCGTGGATAATGACCAGCTTAAGCAATTGGGCCTCAGCCTTGTTGACCCTGAATAATACTCAAGACGTTCATATAAACAATGATCTTAATATTTTTGAAATTTATAACCTGAATACTCCGCCCTGTGGGTGTGTTGGTGTGGAATGGCTATGCAGAATCGATAATACAATACGCTGAAATCCAAAATCCGAATATCGAAATCCGAAACAAAATCGAAGCACGAATGTAATAATGACAGAAACAAAGTACCAACATTTAACCCTCGAAACTGAGTATCGTATGAGCGGGTTTCGGTCATTCGGGTTTTTTTATTTGATATTGTTTCGAATTTCGAATTTCGTGCTTCGTATTTATACTATTGCCGGAGGACCACTACAGGCACCCCTATTAGGTGCTTCTTCAAAGCCCCGTCCGGAAGGGCGGGGATGAATGCGAAAAGGGTATCCGCCATAGCCTTGGCGAAGGCGGATCTGCTTCGGCGGGTTCCGCAGAAGATGTGAAGATGCCCCGCGCGGAAGCGCGGGGAGCTTCACCTGGAGGTTGGCATGCTCAATTTTCTTTTCAAAAAACAACGACAGGTTGAGTCGTTGATTTACGGCTATCTTGAAAATCTGCGGATAGTTAAGGACCATTTTTCCAAGGCAATGAACCTGTGCCTGGAGAACAGCCACTGCGAGGATTTTGATTTTTTGACAGGTCAGACCCATAAGTTCGAATCCAAGGCCGACGATATTCGTGAAGAAATAAAAAATCTCATGTACGGTAAGGCCCTGATACCTGAATCGCGAGGGGATATCATGGGCCTTGTTGAAGAGATCGACAGGATACCAGGTATATTCCAGAGACTTCTTTACACCATTAGTACTCAGAAACTGGTTATTCCCGAATTCATAGTACCTGATGTCAAGGAACTAATCGGAGTTTCCCTTGTAAGTTGTGATCTTATGGTGGAACAAGTGGAAGTCCTGTTCAAGAGAAAAGGGGGCATCAGGATACTTGTTGCTACTATTGACCACAATGAAAGCCATTGCGACCATATTGAACACAGCATTATCACAAAGATCTTTGATTCGGACCTTGATCCGTTTCAGAAGCTTCAACTGAAGGAACTTGTAATCGATATGGGCGAAATATCCGATCAGGCAGACACTGTGTCAAAACGGATCAACATCATTAGTATGAAAAGAATTGTCTAATGCTACATTTGTTAGGCGGAATATTTTTGGGATGGTCCTTAGGTTCCAATGATGGGGCCAATGTATTTGGTTCAGCAGTGGCGTCCAGGATGCTCAGGTTCTGGACAGCAGCTGTTTTGGCCTCAATATTTATTCTGTTGGGAGCAATTTTAGAGGGAGGCCCCGGCATTGAGACCCTAAAAGGATTGACGCAACTGAATGTTGAGCAGGCGGTTGTTTGTTCTCTGGCAGCAGCAGTCACTGTGACCATAATGACGATTCTGGGCCTGCCGGTTTCAACATCTCAGGCGGTCGTGGGAGCCATTCTTGGAATGGGTTTTTTAAACCGGCAATTATATCTGGCGGGACTCGAAAAGGTTGTAGTATGCTGGCTTGGAACTCCTCTCGGAGGTATGGTGACGGCCGTTATCCTCTATAGAGTGCTGGGGAGATTTTATAACACACTAAACGTCAATCTGTTCGAGTCCGATAGTCTGATACGACTTTCGTTGATTGGTGCGGGGACCTATGCGGCATATGCCCTTGGAGCGAATAATGTTGCTAACGTTACTGCGGTCTTTGTTGGAGCTGGTCAGTTAAGAGAATTTTCCGCCGCCCTTATTGGAGGTTTGAGTATTGGCCTCGGAGTTTTGACCTTCAGCAAGCCGGTCATGAAAACAATAGGCAGAGAGATTGTTAGATTAGATGCATTTTCGGCCCTGATAGTAGTTTTGGCCGAAGCCATTACAGTCCATATCTACGCTTTAGTAGGTGTACCAGTCTCCACTTCCCAGGCGTTGGTAGGGGCAGTTATGGGCGTGGGAATTGTCAGAGGGATCAGGACAGTGCGGAAACGTACCCTGGCGAACATATTTGTCGGCTGGATTTTGGCACCTATTATCGCCTGCTTTCTTTCCATTTTAATTTATTTTGTGATTCACCTTAAATACGTTCCTGGTTAATCCACTATTTTCCTTCCCATTTTTTTCTTGAAAATTGAATTATAATGCCTATTTTACTTGACAATAAAAAAGTTCTTAGGCAAAAAGTAGAGTTTGCGTTTTAAATCTATTGAGAAAGGGTGTGATTAAAATGGTTTGTACAAGCGTAAAAGAGGGTGTTGAGTGCTTTTTTATGAGCAACAAAGGCTGCCAGTTCAATGGCGGCGAATGCCATCCTATTGTAGAGCAGTGTGAAGGCTGCCAGAAAGTCCAGGATTTCTCCACCGGTAAATACTGCCTGGTTTTCCCAGACCCCGGAGCCAAGTGGCGTGTAGGGACATGCAGCATGGCCACTCATATGAAGGGAACAAGCAAAAAGGAAAACGGGAAGTTGAATCCGCTTAAGGCGTCCAAGCGCAGAGCCCACTAATTTCCATTCATAAATGGTCCTTTTTCCCATGAGCGGCGTCCTCCGCGAGTTTCCGTTTGCGGCGTGCTGATTTTGTACGCCTCAGCGAAAACCCTTGTGCGTTCTTGCTCATGGAAAAAATTCTTCATTTATGAATTGGAGATTTATTAACCCCGAATTTGATTCAAATTTCGCAAGGGTTTTTGAAAAAGAAGCCTCATTTAAAAGGATACTTGTCTGTCTATCGTGTCAGATACATCAGGAATTCCCGGTTTCCTTTGGGTCCCAAGATGGGAGATGGGATGTGTCCGTGAACATTCCAGCCCGAGTCTTGGAAAAAGGTGCTGAGACGGTCAATTACCCCATGATGGAGCTTCGGGTCTCGGACCACTCCTCCTTTACCTACCTGTCCTTTTCCTACCTCGAACTGGGGCTTTATCAGAGCGATGATAAAGGTATGGTCCAAAAGGAGATCTGAAACCGGAGGAACAACCTGCCTGAGGGATATGAAAGAGACATCGATAACCGCCCCGTGTATAGGCCCTTTTAGGTCTGCCGGCATTAGGTGTCGTATATTGGTTTTTTCAAGGACCTCAACCCGGGAGTCCTGCCGGAGTTTCCAGTCCAGTTGACCGTATCCTACATCCACTGCAATAATCCTGAGCGCACCGTGCCGGAGCAGACAGTCCGTGAATCCCCCGGTGGATGCCCCGACGTCAAGAAGGGTCTTCCCATTAACATCTACTGGGAAGTATTTAAGGGCCGCCTCGAGTTTTTTGCCTCCACGACTTACATAAGGATGACCCCTTTTCTTTAAAACTATTGAAGCTGATTGCGAAAAAAGACGGCCAGGTTTATCTGCACGTGTCCCTTCTACCTCTACAACGCCGGACATAATCAATGCTTTGGCCTTTTCACGACTCTCGGCCATGCATCTTTGAAATAAGAGTTGATCCAGCCGGATTTTAGTGGATTTGGCCATGGAAAAGAGAGAAAATGGTTGAATGTGAGAAAAGTTCCGGTCATTAATAACCAATGAGATTTTTTGCCTCTTTCATGATACCGGATGTGTCAAGGCCGCACTTTTCTTTAAGAAGACCCGGCGGTCCATGTTCAACAAACTTGTCGGGCAATCCGATCCTTTTTACTCGGACATTTGAAAGCCCCAAGTCGCTGAATAATTCCAGAACTGCTCCTCCGAATCCACCTTGCCTAATATTTTCTTCAACTACCAGCACCCGGTTGGTCGATGAGGCAAGATCAGCGAGCCTAACATCAATTGGTTTTACAAATCGACAGTTCACCACGCCTACAGACAATCCCTCTTTTTCCAGAATGGCGGCCGCATCCATTGAAGGGTACACGGTAGTTCCTAATGCCAGAATGGTCAGGTCCTTACCTTGCCTCAAAATTTCGGCCTGACCTAAGGCTATGATTTTGTAGTCAGTATCGATTGTAACTCCGAGGCCCTTTCCTCTCGGATACCTTATAGCCACCGGACCTGGTTGTTGTAAAGCACTGTAAAGCATGTGCCTGAGTTCATTTTCATCCTTTGGTGCCATTACGGTCATATTTGGCAGGCTGCGCAGATAGGTAATGTCAAAAAGCCCGTGATGGGTAGGCCCGTCTTCTCCAACGAGTCCCCCACGGTCAATGGCAAAGACCACAGGAAGATTGGAAAGGCATACATCGTGAATGACCTGATCATAGGCCCTTTGGAGAAATGTAGAGTAAATGGCGACCACAGGCCTGAATCCTTCCGTAGCGAGCCCGGCTGCAAAAGTCACTGCATGCTGTTCAGCTATCCCTACGTCCAGGAATCTTTCAGGGTAAGCCGTAGCAAATTCGGCCAAACCTGTTCCCTCCGGCATGGCCGCTGTAATGGCGAACAGCTTTTCGTTTTTCCGTCCGAGATCTATCATGGTTTTCCCGAAAACTTCGGTATAAGAGGGGGGCGGCTTTGGACCATTCTTTGGTGGTGTGCCGGTCGGAATTTCAAAGGCTCCCACTCCGTGGAAGTAAGCCGGATCCTTTTCTGCAGGCTCATACCCTTTTCCCTTCACTGTGAGAACATGTACGAGAACCGGGCCTTCAAGGTGAGTCGTATTGGTGAACGCTTCAATGAGGCGATCAAGCCGGTGGCCGTTAATGGGTCCGATGTACTTGAACTTGAATGCCTCGAACATCATACCGGGAGTAAAGAATGTGATAAATGAGTCTTCACTTTTTCGAACGAGACTTAGAATGTTTTCCCCAACGCCCGGCAGGGTCTTAATGAAATTTTCCAGGTTTTTCTTGAGATCAACAAACCGCTTGCCCGTCATTTTACGGCTTAAAAATGACGAAAAGGCCCCTACGTTAGGTGATATGGACATGGCGTTATCGTTCAGAACGACGATTAGGTTCTTTTCGGTATGACCGGCCTGATTAAGTCCCTCAAAGGCCATACCGGCAGTCAAGGAACCATCGCCAATTATCGAGATAACCCTGCCGTTTTCGCCTTTAAGGGCCTTCGCGGTTGTAATGCCCAGGCCGGCGGAAATCGATGTGCTACTGTGTCCCGTGTCAAACGGGTCATAAGGGCTTTCTTCCCTTTTGGGGAAACCGCTGAGGCCCCCATATGTACGGAGGGTATGAAACTGTTCCCTCCTGCCGGTTATAAGTTTATGGGCATAGGCTTGATGGCCGACGTCCCAGATGATCTTGTCTTTAGGGGCGTCGAATACATAATGGAGGGCAAGCGTAAGGTCAACGACACCCAAGCTTGGAGCCAGGTGCCCTCCGGTCTTTGCAACGGTCTCGATAATCTCTTGACGGATTTCAGCAGCCAGTTCTTCGAGTTGTTTGATAGACAGACTTTTAAGATCCGCCGGGCTGTTAATCTTCCCTAACAATTTTTTCTTTGCAATCGATTCGTTCATTTGTTTCTCTCGATAATATATTGAGCGAGCTGACGCAAGGGCTCAGCTCTTCGATCAAATTTTTTAAGAGAATGGATAGCTGATTTGACCAGTTCCGACTGGGCTTTCCTGGATTTCTCTAAGCCCAAAACAGCAGGGTAGGTCGTCTTCTCTTTTTGTTTATCCGCTCCGGCCGTTTTTCCCATGGCTATGCTGTCGCCTTCAATATCCAGGATATCATCTGCAATCTGGAAAGCCAGTCCTATCTTCTCTCCGTAATTGGTGATGTCCTGCAGTTGCCATCCGTATCCGCCCGCCAATATAGCCCCTGATGTAACGGATGCAGTAATCATGGCGCCGGTCTTGTGTGTGTGAATATACTCGACAACGGAAAAATCGGCGGTTTTGCCTTCCCATTGAATGTCAACCGCCTGTCCACCTACCATTCCGCCATAACCAGCGGCGCCGGCGATCATCCTGATCACCTTTAGAATCACATGTGGTGGTATGCGGGCAGCCAGTTCTTCGTCTGCTAAGAGGTGAAATGCCTCGGTGAGCAGCCCGTCACCGGCTAGCAGGGCTATGGCTTCCCCGAATACTTTGTGATTGGTCGGCTTTCCCCTTCTTAAGGCGTCGTCATCCATGGCAGGGAGGTCATCGTGGATCAGCGAATAAGTATGGATCAATTCTAGAGAACATGCCACGGGGAGGACATCAATTGCAGACCCCTCCACGGCCTCTGCCCCGGCCATACACAGGATAGGCCGCAGTCTTTTGCCTCCTGCAAACAGGCTGTATCGCATGGCCTCTATTACATCGGCTGCCGGGCCCTCAGGTTGAGGAAAATATTTGCGGAGGGCCTTATCCACGATGGCCTTTTTGTCGGTGAGATAGCCCTTTAAGTCAAAGACACCTTTATTTGTCATCCTGTTTTTCCTCAAGCTCAAATGGGACCCGGGTGTAACTCCCACCACTTTCTTCTATAAGGAGGGTCACTTTTTTCTCTGCCTCTTCCAGCTTGATCGAGCAGAATTTCGCTAGCTTCATCCCTTCCTCAAAGGCCTTTAGGGCGTCTTCTAAGGGTAAATCACCTCCCTCGAGGTTTTGTACGATTTCTTCCAGTCGCTCCATCGCCTTTTCAAATTTTTTCTCGGCCATTATTCCTCCAGATTATAAACACTACAAAAATAAATGTATAATTATGAAGCCTTACTGTCAAATTGGATATGTTGCCCTGATGACACCGCCGCGATATTTTTTGCAAAAGCCGCTCTCATATCTTTTTATCAGCCTCCACTATTTCTACCCGGCACTTAATTTCTCCCTTTGACAGGAGTACTTGAATCTGATCTCCCTTTTGAACCCCTGACGCATCCCGCAAGAGGGTTTCTTCCGGCAATTTCCGTGTAATGCTGTATCCCCGTTTTAGAATTGATAATGGGTTCAGGTCATTTATCCCTTTTTCCAATAAGGAAAGGGCCATCTGCTTTTTTTCGAGGCAGCTTTTCAGGGCGCGAGTGAGGGATGTTTTTTGAAAATTCAGTTGCTGTTCAGTGGAAGAGAGTATCTGCATAGGAGAATGAAGGAGTAAGGATTTTCCATCTGCATTTAGTCTCGTCTTTCTATCACGCATAATCATATTCATTTCCCTCGCAAGCCTCGAATGAATTTCATCAAGTCGCATCCAGGTATCCGCTATCCGCTTTCTAGGATCCAGGAGTCCATTAACAAGATGTTCCAATTCTTGAGTTTGATATTTAATTGTGAGAAAAGTATTAGATTTCAGCTGGTGCTTCATCTTATCCAGGCGATCTATAAGGGTCTCCTTTTCCACGACCAGGAGTTCGGCGGCTGCAGACGGCGTTGGCGCCCTAAAATCGGCTGCAAGGTCAGAAATGGTCAGATCTATTTCGTGACCGACTGCGGAAACAACCGGTATGCGTGATCGCCTTATGGCCAAAGCCAGTTCCTCCTCATTAAAGGCCCACAGGTCTTCAAGGGACCCTCCTCCGCGTGTCAGTACTATAACATCTATATTTAACTTATCGTTAACTATCTGAAGGGCTTTTACCATATCTGAGGCGGCTTCATTTCCCTGGACCCGGACCGGGACGACAGTTATGGTGATATTAGCAAATCGTCTGCGGATTACATTCAAGAAATCACGAATGGCCGCTCCGGTAGGGGACGTAATGACGGCAACCCGTTGAGGGAGATAGGGAAGTGGCTTTTTTATGTCATTATCAAAGATACCCTGACCGGCAAGTTTTTTCTTGAGCTGTTCAAAGGCTAAGGCTAGGGCGCCTACACCCATTGGCTCCAAATAATCGAGAATGATCTGATATTCTCCCCTGGGCGCGTATATACCTATCCTGCCCTGGGCAATTACTCTCATGCCGTTTTCCGGCAGGAATCTAAGATAGCGGGACTGGAGGCGAAACATGACCGCTCTGATTTGAGCCTTTTCATCCTTCAGGACCATATAATAGTGGCCCGAGGAAGGGGCTGTAAAATTTGATATTTCACCCTCAACCCATATAAAATCGAATCGTTCCTCGATGATGCCCTGGATCTGTTCGGTGAGCTGGCTTATTGTGTAGATCTTGGGGCTTTCGTTGTTTCGGGATAAAACCAAAGTTTTCTCCTGGAATTCTAAGAACATGTGGGGTTCATTGAATTTTTGAAAACCATGCCCTTTGGGCGTAGATTCTTTACCCGCCTTCGCAGAAAGCCCCGTCCGGAAGGGCGGGGATGAATGCGAAAAGGGTATCCGCCATAGCCTTGGCGAAGGCGGATCTGCTTCGGCGGGTTCCGCAGAAGATGTGAAGATGCCCCGCGCGGAAGCGCGGGGAGCTTCACTGGTCCTGAATCGTAAGTAACACAATGTTTAGAACAATGCGAATCTATACTCAAGTCTATTTTATAGTATTTGAGGGCCAAAGCCTGTAATTGAGCCCGGTAAAGAGGCTGAGATTCCGTAAAACAAGGATGACCGTCAAAGTCCAATCCAAGTATTTTACTGTGAACCCCCTTTTTTTACAAACACCATTATTTTATTCTGCCCTAATCCAAAGGGTGATATTGTGGCCTGTATGATTTTTTCATAAAAATTTGAAATGTTTTTGATTGTTCAGGCCGTGATTTTGGCTTGAACGTTATGGTATTGATTGCCGTTACCGTCCGTTACAAAATCTGTAAATGCTGCGGACCTGTCACTCCCGCCGGTAGGGATTAAGCGGGCAACTTCCGTTCACGGTTGAGATGAATTCCCTTGACCCTTAACCCTTGTCATTCTAATATTGATAACTTTTTGTAAGGTTGCTGATTCCGGGCATCGTAAACTGTTTGATCCTCCATCCAGTATGCCGGAAAGAAAATTGGTTCTGCGGGATATTAATATAAATTATCACTGGCAGTGATCTCAGTTTTGTCTAATTGTTCCCAAATTAACGGAGGTCCATTATGAACGATTTTTCAGGAGAGGTTGTTAAGAAGCCTTTAAAGATTCAGGACAACA